>JBHJIY010000075.1:0-50700 GCA_050042985.1 Phormidesmis sp.
CGCCAAATAATCAATCCCCGCCTTCTTCAGCGGCAGCATCTCCCTGTAGCGCAGCGCCCCAGCATAGCGCGCGATCTGCCCTTCCAATCCATGATGAAACAGCAAAATAGAAGGCCCTGACGCAGGCGGGAGCTCACCTAGCGCTTCCGAAATCTGCTCAATCGCTCGCGGAGCTGCCGCCCCATACCAGCTAGAACCTAGCACTCGTACCCCACAATCGAGGTCAATGTAACCGCCTCTGTTTTCTTCCTCATCCCAAGGCGAATAAAAGGGCTCACCTGCGTTGACACTCCCTGGCTCCAGCAGTTTCAATAATCCTTCGTCAGACAAAAAACGCAGCCAGCTAGATTTAGTCCCATACGGTGCATTGTCATGATTACCCTCGATCGCTAGTACTGGAATATTGGCTTCTTGCAGCAATCTCAGGCAGTACTGCGCATGATTCAAAATCGCAGGCTTAATATTTCGATGCTCAAAGAGGTCGCCACCGATCAAGACAAAATCAACCTTCTCACCAATTGCGTATTTTTCAAAAACATCTTTTAGCGCAAAGAAAAAATCTAATGTCCGGGCTTTGCTGTCGTAGCGGTCAAAGCCCAAATGAACATCGGACACATGCAAAAACTTTGGCATAGCGAACAAAAACAGAAAGTTTACGGTTCGAAGGCCTTATTGTAGAACAGACGAACTGTCGCGTCGAGAATGAAAGTTGTTCCAGCTAAGAATAGCTCCTATTATGGCCCTCCCCTCACAAACGCACCATCATAGGAGCTAACTTGCACAGTCCCAGGCAGTCTAAAACTTTCCTGATGAAGTTATGACAAACGAATAGAAAAGGTCACAAATAGAGCGATATATCAGCGCCTACAACGAATTCAATGCAGAAGAAATGGTTGCTCTTGTACATTCGGACATCACTTTTGAGAACATATCTAACGGCGAGGTCAATGCCAAAACAACTGGTACTGACCAATTTCAGGAAATGGCAATACAAGGAAAGAGTTTATTCTCATCACGGCAACAGAAAGCAAGTAACTTCCAGTTTTCAGAAGATACCGTCACCGTGGACATAGACTACAAGGGAGTGCTACGCACAGACTTGCCCAATGGAATGAAAGCAGGAGACTCCCTTCAACTGACAGGCCAATCCAAGTTTAGATTCGAAGATAATCAAATATGCAGCATCATCGACCGAAGCTAAAGTATCTGTCTTTCTTAGGTGACCCAGCCTAGCCCGCTTTACTACACAGCTTCAGTTGTAGAAGCCGCAAGCTCTTCTAATCGCTCCTGTTGATCTTGGGAAATACAAGTCTGAATTACGGTCTCAATATCACCTTCTAAAATTGCAGGCAGTGAAAAGTTCTGATTCAAACGATGATCTGTGACACGGTTGTCTTTGTAGTTGTAGGTGCGAATTTTTTCTGAGCGGGAGCCGGAGCCTACTTGCGATTTGCGCATGTCGCTAATTTCGTCTTTTTGCTCTTGTAGCTTCGCTTCGTATAGCTTGGCGCGCAGAATTTGCATGGCGCGTTCTCTGTTCTGTAACTGCGATCGCTCCTCCGTACAAAACACCCGAATCCCGGTCGGCTTATGGATCAAATCCACCGCCGTCTCCACCTTGTTCACATTCTGACCACCCGCACCACCCGAGCGCGCCGTCGTCATCACAATATCTTTCGGGTCAATGTGCACTTCCACATCATCCACCTCAGGCATCACAGCCACCGTCGCTGTAGACGTATGCACTCGTCCACCCGACTCTGTCAATGGCACTCGCTGCACTCGGTGAACACCCGACTCAAACTTCAGCTTGCTGTAAACCTGATCGCCCTGAACTTCAATCACGGCTTCCTTTACACCGCCCATATCTGCCCGCGACTCACTCAGCAAACTCGCCTTCCAGCCCTGCCCTTCTGCATACCGGCTATACAATCGCAGCAAGTCCCCGGCCCAAATGCCTGCCTCATCGCCACCTGTCCCAGCCCGAATCTCCAACATAATATTCTTGTCATCATTCGGATCGCGCGGCAGTAGCAAAATCTTTAGCCGTTTCTCCAAAGATTCCACAGAGTCTTCTAGCTCAGAGACTTCCATCCCAGCCATCTCTTTCATTTCAGGGTCGCTAGAAGCTTCCTTGTAAATTTCACGCGCACCTTTCAGCTCTTCTTCGGTATGCTTCCACTTACTGTAGGTTTGCACCGTTTCTTCCAAAGAAGCACGCATCTTGGCAATCTTCTGAAACTCACCCGGATCTCTCGCTACGTCCGGATCAGCCATCCGCAGAGTCAGCTCGTTAAACGTTTGCTCCACCGACTCTAGTTTTTGTAATAAGTAAGATTCAGCCATAGCCTGCTACCAAATGCGCACGTCAAGAAAACTCGAAAAATCATTTCCAATAACAAATCCGAGTAGCCCACCTACAAAGGTATGCCACTCGGATTCATTGCCAAACTATGTTAGCTACTTCTTAGCGTCGCCGCCTTCGGCTGTCTCAGTCTCAGTAGACATACCGTACTTACGCAAGAACCGCTCAACACGACCCTCGGTATCAATAATCTTTTGCGTACCAGTGTAAAAAGGGTGATTACCCGACCACACATCGACGTTTAGCTCAGGCTTAGTAGAGCCTACGGTAGCAACGTGCTCACCATTGCAAAACACTTTGGCTTCGGGGTACCACTTAGGATGAATATCAGCTTTTGGCATTGTTCTAGAAAAGGAAGGTTGTCGAAATGTTCTTGAATGATTTGAAACTTAGCGCTTGGAGAACTGGCCTGCTTTACGCGCCTTCTTCAAGCCGTATTTCTTACGCTCTTTCTGACGAGGGTCACGAGTAAGGTAGCCCTCAGTCTTCAAAGGCATCCGGCTATCAGGGTCGAGCACGCACAAAGCGCGAGCGACACCAAGCTTGATGGAATCAGCTTGACCGGTGAGGCCACCACCACGAACATTCACCAAGATGTCGTACTCACCTTCTAAACCGAGTGTCTCTAGAGGAGCCTTTGCTGCGGTCAGATAAGCGGCGTAGTCCTGCAAATATTCTTCGCCAGGCTTTTTATTAATAGTGAGGGCGCCATTGCCAGGGACAAGGCGGACGCGAGCAACTGATGACTTACGGCGACCAGTGCCCCAATATACAGCGCGATCAGATTGGTCTGCCATGGGTTTAGTTAGCTCCAGAAGTAGTGTTAACGGTTAAAGTTTTTGGGCCTTGAGCAGCATGAGGGTGATCAGGGCCAGCGTAGACTTTCAGCTTCGTAAAGAGCTGACGGCCCAGCGTGTTCTTAGGCAGCATTCCTTTTACCGCTTTTTCAATGATGCGCTCAGGAATACGAGCCTGCAATTGGTTAAATGTTTCGGTCTTCATTCCACCTGGACGACCAGAGTGACGACGATATAGCTTTTGCTCACTCTTGCGGCCAGTCACCACAACTTTGTCAGCATTTACTACTACTACAAAGTCACCGACATCCATGTTCGGAGTGTAGTTGGCTTTTTTCTTGCCGCGTAGCACCTGAGCAATTTCAGTCGCTAGTCGACCCAGACGCTGATCAGCGGCATCTACCACATACCAATCGCGCTGGATTTCATTAACAGGAGTAAGGGTAGTTTTCGTAGACATAACGTGTACCGTGGTCGCCAGTGAATCTTTTAGTGGACGCTGTTAAAAGCCGAAATCGGAAGAGAGTAAAAACTGAGGCTGAGTATCAACCCAGACCTCGGGTTCAAAGGGAAAATTTGGATAGCCCACACGCAGCAGGCAAAGGCCTTGCGCTGGAGCACTATAGTTTACCAAACTACGGCGCTGATTCTGCCAGATGTCTTCAAAATCTGATGGAGCCAGCTGCTTGTTGCCGACTTGAGCAATCAAGCCCATTACCAATCGCACCATGCCGTACAAAAAACCTTTTGCCTGAAGCTCAACCTGAACAAAGTCTTGTGAGCGATTGCATTGTGCATATTGCAGCTCTACCCAGGAATGTGTTCTGTCTGAGCCTGCGCGGTGAAACGCGGCTAGGTCATGGTAGCCCACCATAGCGCTAAGGGCTGAGTCCATTAGGGTTTCATCTAATGGGTGGTGGTAGTAATGCCACACAAAGGGCTGCACAAATAAGTTGGGATACCGATTTGTGTAGAAGGTGTAGCGATACCTGCGCCAGTCAGCAGAAAACTGTGCGTGCCAATTATCAGCAACGGCAGCCGCTGCGCGAATCACAATGTCGTCACACGTGAGTCGATTGTTGATGATGGAGGCCCAACGTTCAGCTGGGATAACCTTCGGAGCGTGGAAGTGAGCCACTTGAGCAGCGGCGTGAACGCCTGTGTCGGTTCGGCCTGCGCCAACAACGGCGGCACGTGAGCCTAGGACGGCAGCGATCGCACCCTCTATCTCTCCCTGCACCGTACGCACATCTTGCTTAGCAGACTGCTTCTGCCAACCATTAAAGTGAGTTCCTTTGTACTGAATAATCAGCGCTACACGTTGAGTGCTTTGCTTGCCTGCTGGCAAGTTATTCAGCTGCTGAGACACTTTTGAAGCGTTGAACTTTGGATGAGAGGGAGCCAACAGACACTAGACCGATAAGAAGCTGGCGATTAAGTCAGCTCGATGATCGCCATCCGCGCATTGTCGCCGCGACGTGCAACCGTGCGGACGATGCGAGTATAGCCACCTTTACGATCGGCGTAGCGATCAGGGGCTTGGTCAAACAAAGCATGAACGAGCTGCTTGTCGAAAATGTAGCCCATCGCCTTACGACGAGATGCCAAAGAACCGTCCTTAGCGAGGGTTACCATTTTCTCTACGTGAGAGCGCACCGCTTTGGCGCGTACTTCAGTCGTTTTGATTCGACCATTGCGGATCAGCTCTGTAGTGAGCGATCGCAACAAGGCCTTGCGCTGGTCAGCAGCCTTACCCAGCTTTGCTACACGACAACCATGTCGCATTGTTTTATCCCCTTTCTAACTGTGAAAAATGTAAAAACGAAAAATGTAAAACGAAAAGCAATCTTCCCCAGAGACCTTTTGGCATCTAGGGAAAACTCTCTACACAGACTTAGCTGGCTTTTCGAGCGGCAGCATAATCCCCAAATGGATTTGCAATGCTTCGACCACTTCCTCAGCAGATTTTTGACCGAAGTTTTTAATCTCCAGCAAATCTTCTTGGCTGTAGTCAAGCAGGTCAGAAACCGCGTTGATCTGCGCACGCTTGAGACAGTTGTATGCACGAACAGACAGCTGCAGTTCCTCAATAGGAATTTGATACGTCGGATCTTCTTCCTTCGTATCTTCATCGCGCTTGGGCTCAAGCGTGACATCCTTCAGCGGGCTAAACATATCTACGAGTAGCGCTGCCGCCTCACTCATAGATTGCTGAGCCGTCAAAGAACCGTTGGTCCAAATCTCCATATTCAGGCGGTCTTTTGGAGCACCCTCTGGATCAATGAAGTTCTCGACACTGTAGTTCACCTTACGCACGGGCATAAAGACGGCGTCAATTTGCATGAACTCTACACCGCCAGTTTCCTCACGGCTGCGATCAATAGCTCGGTAGCCTTTACCACGCTCAATGCGAAACTCCATCTCTAGCTTGTGACCTGCCGAGACAGAAGCAATGTAGCGATCGGTGCTGATGAGGTCCACATCCGAAGGCAAATCAAAGTTAGCAGCCGTGACTTTTGCAGGACCCTGCACGACTAAGCGACCAATCTGAGGCTGCGCCGAATAGCTTTTCAGCACGGTCTCCTTCATGTTCAACAAAATGTCTAGGACGTCTTCACGAACGCCAGGAATCGTAGAAAATTCGTGACTCGCACCCGCAATACGAACAGAAGTAACTGCCGTACCTTCCAGGTTGGACAGGAGCACCCGACGCAAGGCATTACCTACCGTTGTTCCTTGCGATCGCCCCAAGGGCTCAATCACAAACCGGCTGTATTGACTCTGATCATCTTCAACAATGGACTCTACACAATTAACTTGAAACTGTGCCATTCACTAACCTCTCCAGGTACTCAATCAGGGCGAACTTTCAACCAACTTTCTCTTAGGCTTTCTCTTAAGTAGCTGCCCTAGCAACAACACAGAGTGATAAACAACCTACTAAGCCAAGACATCTTAAACAGAAATCGGACAGGCAATCGCCGACGGACTAAATTCTCTAATATTTCTAGTTCTAAAAGAACTAGAAGTTTTATACTTACGATTAAACGCGACGACGCTTAGGTGGGCGGCAACCGTTGTGAGGAATAGGCGTAACATCCCGAATTAACGTGATTTCCAAACCTGCGCCTTGTAGCGCACGGATTGCCGTCTCACGACCAGACCCAGGACCACTGACTTGTACTTCGCACTGGCGCATACCTTGGTCAATCGCTCTGCGAGCAGCGCTATCAGCAGCTGTCTGCGCAGCAAAGGGAGTCCCCTTCTTAGCACCTTTAAATCCACTAGCACCTGCCGAAGACCAGGACACTGCGTTACCACTTGCATCGGTGATGGTCACAATAGTGTTGTTAAAGGTGGATTGAATATGAGCCACCCCATTAGGGATATTTTTCTTCTGCTTACGGGGCCCGGTCTTGCGGATGGGTTTTGCCATGTCTAGTCGTCCAGTTGTCCAAAGGAATATCGTCTGCGAGTTTCTTTTTGTCAGCTTTTACAGGTGAGAACTCGCCCTCCTCGCCTACTGAATCCATTTAAAAGTTGTATTTCCACACAAAAACGCGAACTGATGCTGACACCACATGCAAAACCAGAATGCACATGTGCAGATTAATCAGTGCGCGTACGCGAGCCAATAAAGCTTACTTGCGGGGTGGCTTTTTCTTACCAGCAATAGTCCGCTTACCAGAACGGCGAGTTCGGCTGTTGGTGCGTGTGCGCTGACCGCGTACGGGCAAGCCCATGCGATGACGACGACCACGATAGCAACCAATGTCCATCAATCGCTTAATGTTCATATTCACCTGACGACGAAGGTCACCTTCAATTAGATAATCACCTTCGACAGTCTCTCTTAGCTTAATGACGTCTGCATCAGCTAAATCTTTCACACGAACGTTTGGATCAACGCCCGTTTTTTGGATGATTTCTTGAGAGCGGCTGAGGCCTACACCGTAGATGTAGGTCAAGCCGATTTCAATCCGTTTATCTCTTGGCAGGTCAACGCCCGCAATCCGTGCCACCGATTCTTTCTCCCTTGGTTACGCAGCTCGCACCGCCTTGATAGAGCTAGATGCAAGCAAACAATATTATCAAAAACTCACTTAACTGATCTTATGAAAATCAAAAGACCTTTACAGGCACCGAATCTGACAAAGGGAGCAATAACAATGCATCTTCACTAGATTATCGGTCGTGCCGATTTGTTCTAACCCTGGCGCTGTTTGTGCTTAGGGTTAGGACAAATAACCATCACCCGACCACGACGGCGGATAACTCGGCACTTTTCACACATTTTTCGAACAGATGCGCGGACTTTCATGTCCCAAGCTTCTCATTTACTACAGTTTGCAATCCTATCAAATATACAGGCAACGAGCAACATGCGATACAGATTTTTGATTGAGCCATCTGATTCGTTGCCTGGCAAGTTGCCTAATAGCCCCTTCACAGACACAAAACGAGCCAGCAAAACTGACTCGTCTTATTTGTGTACTCAGCTGTATGTGTCTTATCTATGCGCCACGCTTAAGTGCAGCTTCTACCTGACGAAACTCTTGCTCTAGACGAGTTTGCAGCTTTTGAGGCACTGGGCGATTGGGATAGGAGCTATAGTGGCCAGCCAATGCATTGAGGGCTGTGCGCATCGTAGAGAAGGAGCTGAGGTTAGAAACTGCTGTATCGCGACGGTAGCGAGAGGCAAAGCCGTTGATTTTTGCTTTAGCTTCGTCTTGAAGCTGCGCCTTGTTAGGGTCATCAGCAGGCAGAGCAATAGATTCTCTGAGGCTATCGATAATCGCAATAGTGTCTTCGGAATAGTTGCCAGAAAGGCCATCGCTAGGGCCACCAACTGAGCTACAGCCCGTGAGGCCAATAACCGCAACTAGCATCAAAGCGAACACGCGGGACAATAAATTTTTCATAGGGGTTCGAGGATGGACGAGTCCTTCGCCATACCTGCTAAGAACGTGAACATATGTAACAGTCTATCTGATGACGGGGCACTCACCCTAAGTCAATAGATAGATGGGGATCACTATGCGGGATAAATCCTCAGTCTCCGGTTAGGCTCATCTCCGAAGCTCAAAGACTTTAGCCGATAGTGTTCTGCCAGCTCATGCTGCATTTTGCGAATTTTGGGCGATCGCGGCAACAGCTCCACCGGCTGACTCTTCGGAATCACAATCTGCTCTACCGCCAACCGCGCTTCTTCTAATGCCTCTAGCTCATCGTCCGCACCACTACGAGAAAATAGTTCTAGGTCAACGCCTTCTAGCATTTCACCATCGTCGTCGAGGTCTAGCAGGCGGCGAAGCGATCGCGTAATCTGCGGAATACTATTCGACTTCACGGTGTATACCGGCACCTGGCGAGCCTTGGCAACCTGCTTGAGCTTGGAGTGGTTACGAATATGCGATCGCAATGCCAACACCGCATCAGCAGAAGCCAGCTCCTTAGTGAACTTCACAGGGAGTTGAAGCGATCGCACCACATGGTCCAACTGCTGACGGCTAATGCCATAGGCATAAATTCGAGTGACATCGCTATCGTCTGTCTCGTAGTAATCATCACCGGCGACCTGCGCCATCTTTTCAGACGGAATCGGCAGCTGTCGCAAAGAATCATCAAGCAAAGACTGAAATCGCTGCTGGTCATCCAATCGCTGGCTCGTCGCTGGTGTGCCGACTGTATGTGGATTGCTAAAGGCGGTAGAAGATGAAGCCGATGGTGTTACATAACCCGCTTGTTTACCGAATGAATCTGACCCCAAAGGAACAACGGGCGGCCGCATTTTGCCAGAAGTGCGCCAGCCACCAGGACTTGCCTGAGCGCGTAAGCTGCCAGCTCGGAGCTTTCCTTTTTTGTCTGAGCGCAGAGAAGGCGCTGCCAGTGAAGAATCTGAAGGCATCTCTTCTGTAATGATGACCTGATTGTCTGGGCCGAGCGATCGCACCTGCTGGCCCGGCACTCGCCCCCGCAAAATAAAGTCCACAGTGTTGGACACTTCTTCATGCACCACCCACCGCTGCCGCTCCAACATTTCTACCGCAATATCAAACGTAGGAGGAGCCTTTCGCTCCAACACACTCTTTTGGCTTCCTCTCCTGCGAGCTTCATCATCTCCAAGCGTCACCGACTGAATTCCACCCACAAGGTCAGAAAGCGTAGGATTCTTGATCAGATTCTCCAACCGATTGCCATGCGCCGTGCCCACTAGCTGTACGCCACGTTCAGCAATCGTCCTAGCCGCCAACGCCTCTAGCTCAGTACCAATCTCATCGATCACGATGACTTCAGGCATATGGTTCTCCACCGCCTCAATCATCACCTGATGCTGTTCTTCTGGCCTAGCGACCTGCATTCGACGCGCGCGACCAATTGCCGGATGAGGAATGTCACCGTCTCCAGCAATCTCATTCGAGGTGTCTATAATCACCACGCGTTTCATCAGGTCATCCGCTAGCACCCGAGCAATTTCTCTAAGCGCCGTCGTTTTACCTACACCCGGACGACCCAGCATCAAAATAGAGTTACCGGTTTCAACTAGGTCACGAATCAAGCCAATCGTGCCAAAAATAGCTCGTCCAACCCGGCAAGTGAGACCAATAATATCTCCAGAGCGATTGCGCATTGCACTGATCCGGTGCAGCGTCTTTTCTAAACCCGCTCGATTATCACCGCCAAAATGACCCACACGATCGACACAATGCTGTAAGTCAGCGTTGGATACGGGTGTTTCAGATAGATACTCGACATCGTCTGAGAAACGGGCTTCGGGCTGTCGACCTAAGTCCAAAATCACTTCAATGAGCTGATCTCGTTTGGAATGCTCCTCTAGCTGTTCACGGATGTATCCAGGCAAAATCGCCAACAGCTGTGATAAGTCATCAGTCACTTCGGGCGGTGCAAGCTGAGACGGAGAAGCGGAAGTATCACTAGGTCTAGCAGAGGCGCTATCTGCCGAAAAACTACTGTCAAACTGTTTGTTATTAAGGCTCGCCATAGAGAACGGATTGTAGACGGAAGACCCATGAAAAAGAATGTGGGGCTTGATTAATCACCATTGCAGCAAACAGGCCAGCAGCGATGTATTCGTCAAGACTTAACCGCTTGCTTTAAGGGCAGTACCAAAGATTTAGCAAGCGCCACAGCCTCCAACAAGGCTTGGGGTACCTCTTCAAGATAATGGTTTTGCCGGGTAACTGACATAAGAAGCCGCCGAGCATAGCTCCCATAGGCGATCCCAGAGACCGTCAGAGCCCCTGTACTAACGGTGTTTAGCTGCCGTAAAAGCCCCAGCTCACGAAGTTTAAGAACCGTATACTCGTTGGTACCGCCTGCAAGCTGAATGTGGCCTGGGAGATCTGCCGCTAAAACTTTTTGTGCCAAGCGAACAGCAGCATGAGTTGTACCCTTCCCAATATCACCACTCATAGGTCGACCATCCGTCTGCCAAATCAAGGCCGGTTTCTTCAGCTGTGCAGACAGGTTCATCACAGTCTCCAACGACTTGAGGTAGTCGATAAGATGGTCACCATCCGGACAGCTAACTGAAATGAGCCTCAGGTGACTGGTCCAAGGCGCAATAGTTTGCCAGAGCTGCTGAAATTCTTGCAGCTGACCCACCTGGGTGTGGATTTCGAGTGCGTCTACCTGAGTGAGGACAGATTGAGCGATCGCATTCAAGGTCGTCGGCTGAGATCTTTCCTCAATCAAACCCAATGGGCAAATAGGCAAACAGCGCCCGCAGCCATAGCAGCGATCACGCAATACACCCGTTTCATCGATCGCCACCGCCGGGCAGACCTGCACGCACGGTCTAGGACAATCGCTTGGGCAAACCGCCGGATCAAACCAAGCCTTCCGAAAATGCGGATCTTCGCCTGCGCTCATACTCACCATCAGCAGTGGGCGAACATACCGAGCAACTTGCGAAGGCTGAGAGGCGCTTTCAAATACCTGGCGCGCTGCTAATATCCCTGCTTGCGCTGCCCCAACTACTGCCAGGTCCGCAGCTACATCAATACAGTCCGCACCGGCCAAGGTGTAAGCCAGCGCCAAATTCCTCACATCGGGCAGGGCCTGATAGCTCGCACCACAAATCAGCTTGAACCAATGCCCAGACTGTAGTGATCGCAAAGGGTAAGTATTTTCAGATATTTCAGAGAATGACTCTATCAAGCTAAGCCGCAACCGCTTCTTTCAAGGGGAACCACGTAAAGGCGCGATCGCCACCTACTTCGACAACCACTTTCACCCGAGGGTCGATAGAAGGCAAAGAAATCAAAAATTCTATTTCCTGACTCGACAGAATGTGACCTTCAATCAGCCACAGCAACAGACCCTTTGAATTGGGTGGCAGGCTCTGTAAGCGATAGCTCACAACGGGAGGCACAAAGTAGCGATCACCCACCGCCGAAGCATCCATATTTTTCTTGCCCAGGTGAGGTGGACGCACACCGTGCACATCCAATAGATAAGCCGACAAATCACCCAAGCCTCTTGCAGACATATGAGCGCAGTCATACCCTGCCGAGCGCACGCGCCTACGGTAGCGCCCCTCGTGTCCACCTTCTAGAGGCATCCGAACACCTAGAGCACCTGCTTTTTCTAAATCGCGAGTGAATTTGTTAAATGCCAGCAGTGCCATAAGTAAAGAGGTGCAAACGTGTGGACTAATCACAAATATCCTACTTCATAACTCACATCGCTACACCCAACCTGTGGATATAAGACTCAAGACAATAGATGTTCCCTATCCACATATATTTGGGGTACGATGTAAGCCGCCAAAAAAATAGTGGTGTCAAAAGCTCACGCGTTTAGCCCTGAAAAGCTGAAGTATCCTAACCTAATACTTTTCACAAAGTGCTAGACATTGGCTATGAAGCGTGTATACTTAAAGACTGTCGCCGAAAAAATGGATACTAGAGGAAAGCTGCTGCCTACGAAGTCATTTGTACTGATAGCACCTGCACCCTAAGGTCTTTGTACAATGGCTCGAAACAATCGTTTCAAAGCTGTCACAAATCCCTCCCAGTCCAAGGCGAAAAGATAAGGTCCGTTGAAACTCCCAGCACTTCGTCTTCAGATGTTGATCTTCTGAAATGTGACGTCTGGTTGAGCGTTCAACACAAAAGACCTATCGATTGATTTCCAGTGTGGTTCGACAGAGTAATCATTGACCGCAGACATCTCTAGGCTTTTTAGTCAAAGGAGAAAGTGCCTGCGCCTTTGTATTCTGCTGTCAGCTGGTTGTGTTGTGTCTAAGTCTAACCAAGGAGGAATTTCTTCGAGGTTAGATTTGATGTCGTGAGCGGAGACTCAGATTAGTGTCTGTCGGTATTCTTGGTACCAAACTTGGTATGACCCAGGTGTTTGACGAAACAGGTAACGCAGTTCCTGTGACCGTCATTCAGGCTGGCCCCTGCGTTGTAACGCAGATCAAAACAGAACAGACAGACGGCTATTCGTCTGTGCAGGTTGGATATGGAGAAGTCAAGGAGAAAGCCCTAAATAGGCCCAAACTTGGTCATCTCAAGAAGTCTGGCGCATCACCTGTTCGTCACTTGCGCGAGTACCGCGTTGACGACACAGGTGAATTTGAAATCGGTCAGGCTGTTGCGGCAGACCGATTTGAAGCGGGCCAGTTAATTGATGTCAGTGGCATCAGTATTGGTAAAGGCTTTGCAGGCAACCAAAAGCGGAACAACTTCCGCCGAGGCCCTATGTCCCACGGTTCTAAAAATCACCGTGCACCTGGTTCTACCGGTGCAGGTACAACGCCCGGCCGCGTTTACCCTGGTAAAAAGATGGCAGGTCGTATGGGTGGAGAGAAAGTAACTGTGCGCAAGCTCAGCGTTGTGAGAGTCGATAGCGATCGCAACCTACTTTTAGTAAAAGGCGGCGTCCCAGGGAAAGCTGGCAGCCTACTCAACATCACACCCGCAACTATCGTCGGTCAGTAAGAGGAAGCCAACTATTGTGTTGGCTCAAAGGTTCGAAAACGCAAACAGCTCAAAGCCCTGACACGTTTGTTTTTACTGGCAGTTTTCACTGGTACAAAACCAAACCTCTATCAGAGAACTCAGAGCATCAGCTCAAGGCATTAACGCCAAACGGAACATCATGGTTGATTGTGTAATTAAAAATTGGCAAGGAGAGGACGCTGGCACAGCGACCCTAGACCTCAAAGTTGCCAAAGAAGAACACGCCGCGCACATCGTGCACCGCGCCCTCGTTCGTCAAATCAACAACGGTCGTCAGGGAAATGCTTCTAGCAAGACTCGCGCCGAGGTTCGAGGCGGTGGCCGTAAGCCTTGGAGGCAAAAGGGTACTGGCCGAGCCAGAGCCGGTTCGATTCGCTCTCCACTTTGGAGAGGTGGCGGTGTTATCTTCGGGCCCAAACCCCGTGACTACAGCACAAAGATGAACCGCAAGGAACGACGATTGGCCCTTCGCACCGCGTTCCAGGGCTGCGCTGACAGCATGATTGTGGTTCAAGACTTTGCTAGCGAACTCACTCAGCCAAAGACAAAAGAAATGCTTGCGGCAATTGATCGCTGGGGCGTTAAGACTGACGAAAAGATTCTGATGGTCTTTAGTGAGCGCAGCGACAACGTTTACCGGTCTTTGAGAAACGTTCCTAATGTGCGGATGATTGACGCGACAAACCTCAACATCTATGACATTTTGCATGCTGAGCACCTAGTGGTTACAGCGTCTGCGCTAGAGAAGATTCAGGAGGTATACGGTGAGTAAGAAAATTGACGAACGCGATATTCCAGACATTATTCGCAGACCTCTGATTACAGAGAAAGCGACTATCGCTCTAGAGAATAATCAATACACCTTCGAAGTTGCACCCAAAGCGACTAAGCCGCAAATCAAAAGCGCTATTGAGAAGCTATTCGACGTGAAAGTTGTAAACATTAGCACTCAAAACCCTCCGAGAAAGAGACGTCGAGTCGGTCAATTTATCGGTCATCGCGCAGCTTACAAGCGAGCAGTTGTAACGCTAGCCCCTGACGATAGCATCACACTTTTCCCAGATGTCTAAGCGCACTCAATCAACGAAAGTCACGTTGATTCACTGCTGTTAGGCCCACTTCAAAACATTTTCTTCCTAAGTAAACGCGACACACTCAACAGATAGTAGATAGCCATGGGCATTCGCTCCTACAGACCATTAACGCCAGGTTCGAGAGAACGCACCGTTTCCGACTTTGCGTCTATCACGACTGATAAGCCAGAAAAGTCTCTAACTTACTCGGTTCACCGTCCAAAAGGGCGTAACAACCGTGGTGTAATTACTTGTCGCCATCGGGGTGGCGGTCACAAGCGCCTATATCGTGAAATCGATTTTAGACGCAACAAGCACAACGTTCCTGCCAAAGTTGCAACCATTGAGTACGACCCCAACCGTAATGCTCGCATCGCGTTGGTTAACTATGCCGATGGCGAAAAGCGCTACATCCTTCATCCTGTAGGGCTCGAAGTTGGTACCACCATTATTTCTGGTGAAGACGCTCCTTTTGAAGTCGGGAACGCGCTACCACTTCACCGTATTCCACTAGGTACCACTGTTCACAACGTTGAACTAGTAGCTGGTAAAGGCGGACAAATGGTTCGTGCAGCGGGCGCAGGTGCACAGCTGGTGGCAAAAGAAGGTGGCTATGTCACCCTCAAGCTACCGTCTAGTGAAGTTCGCATGGTTCGCCGTGAGTGCTATGCGACGATTGGCCAAGTTGGCAATGTGGAGCACCGCAACCTGACGTTAGGGAAGGCCGGCCGCAAGCGCTGGTCTGGTCGTCGCCCTGAAGTTCGGGGTAGTGTGATGAACCCAGTTGACCACCCACACGGTGGTGGTGAGGGCCGCGCGCCTATTGGTCGCAGTGGACCGGTTACGCCTTGGGGTAAGCCTGCACTAGGTTACAAAACTCGTAAGAAGAAGAAAGGCAGTGACTCACTGATTGTGCGTCGTCGTCGTCGCTCTTCGAAGCGTGGCCGTGGCGGACGCAACGCATAGCAACCTAGCTAAGTTTTGCCCGACTATTTTTCTACAAGTATTCAACACTGATTTCAGGTACAAAGCATGTCTCGTTCCCTCAAGAAGGGGCCTTTTGTGGCAGACCACCTTCTTACCAAAATTGAAAAGCTCAATGCCAAAAACGAGAAGCAGGTTGTTAAAACTTGGTCTCGAGCATCAACCATTATTCCCCAGTTTATCGGCCACACGGTAGCTGTTCACAATGGTCGCCAGCATGTTCCCGTTTTTATTAACGAGCAGATGGTAGGACACAAGCTCGGTGAATTTGCACCGACCAGAACGTTTCGTGGCCACGCCAAAAGCGACAAAAAGGCACGCCGCTAAGAGGAGGCCCTAAGGATTAACCATGATTGATATCGATTCAGATTCTCAAGTAAAGGCAACGGCTAAGTTCGTTCGCATGTCTCCTCGCAAAGTACGCCGCGTACTCGATCAAATTCGAGGCCGCTCCTACCGAGAGGCGCTGATTATGCTTGAGTTTATGCCTTACAAGTCCTGTGAGCCTATTCTCAAAGTATTGCGTTCTGCGGTTGCCAATGCTGAGCACAACAACGGTTTAGACCCCGTGTCGCTTTACATCAGTGAAGCTTATGCTGACCAAGGCCCCGTGCTAAAGCGGTTCCGGCCACGGGCACAAGGTCGAGCTTTTCAGATTCGTAAGCCGACTTGTCACATTGCAATCGCTGTAGCTCCTGGCACTGAGTCTTAATCTTAAGCCGTAGCTTTACCCTAAGTTTTCCATCGTCTGATTTTTCAAACCCTTTCACCCGTTCTTACCAAGGAGTACATCAGTGGGACAGAAGATTCACCCCATCGGTCTTCGTCTTGGCATCACTCAGGAGCACCGCTCCCGCTGGTATGCCGACAAAAACCGTTATCCCGAACTTCTCAAAGAGGATCATGAGATCCGCAAGTACGTTGAGAAAAACCTAGCGAATGCAGGTATTTCTGACGTGCATATTGAGCGCAAAGCCGATCAAATCGATCTAGAAGTTCGCACCGCACGGCCTGGCGTGGTTGTGGGTCGAGGGGGTGCAGGCATCGAGGCACTCCGCGTCGGCCTCCAAAAGAAGATTAAAGATGACAGCCGCCAAATCAGAATTAACGTTGTTGAAGTTGCTCGTGTTGATGCCGATGCTGGCTTGATTTGTGAGTACATCACGCAGCAGCTAGAGCGCCGAGTTTCTTTCCGTCGTGTGGTTCGCCAAGCGATTCAACGAGCTCAGCGAGCAGGCGTTGAAGGCATCAAAATCCAGGTCAGTGGTCGACTCAACGGCGCAGAAATTGCGCGAACTGAGTGGACCCGCGAAGGTCGGGTACCACTGCACACATTGCGTGCAAATATCGATTACGCCTACCGCACCGCTCAAACCACTTACGGCATCTTAGGCATCAAATGTTGGGTGTTCAAAGGTGAGGTCATTCCTGGGCAAGAGAATCAGCCTGAAGAAACCAAGGCTCAGCCTCGTCGCCGTCAGCCTCGTCGCCGTCAGCAGTTTGACGACCGTTCTAACAGCGATTCATAAGCTTCACTGGTCGCCGCTACTCTTATTTCGCTAATTTTCAGTGTGATTCATCATGTTAAGCCCAAGAAGAACAAAATTTAGGAAGCAGCATCGTGGTCGGATGCGGGGCATGGCCCACAGAGGCAACGAGATCAACTTTGGTCAGTTTGCTCTCCAGGCGACTGAGTGCTGCTGGATGACCTCAAGACAAATTGAAGCCGCCCGGCGAGCCATGACTCGTTACATCAAAAGGGGCGGTAAGATTTGGATTCGCGTCTTTCCAGATAAGTCTGTAACGATGCGTGCGGCAGAAACCCGAATGGGTTCTGGTAAGGGTAACCCTGAGTTTTGGGTTGCGGTCATCAAGCCAGGCCGAATCGTGTTTGAAATTGCGGGTGTCTCTGAAGAGATTGCAAGAGAAGCGATGCGGCTCGCCTCCTTCAAACTGCCCTTCAAGACTAAATTCATCGCGAAAGAAGGCGAGGAGGGTTAACCACAATGGCATTAGTCAAGATCAAGGAACTGAGAGCGCTTAGCGATGACGAGCTAAAGGCGGCGATCGCAGATACAAAACGTGAGCTGTTCGACCTACGTTTCAAAAAGGCAACTCGCCAAATGGAAACTGGGTTCCACCAGTTCAAACAAAATCGCCGAAAGCTAGCACAGCTGATGACGATCGAAAGAGAGAGAGAGTTAGCAGCTGAGAAGGAGGCCCCAGAAAAGGGGTAAACAACTATGGCAACAAAAGAGAGAATTGGCCGCGTGGTCAGTAACAAAATGGACAAGACAGTGGTGGTCGCGGTGGAGTCGCGCGTTCAGCACAAAAAATACGACAAGATCATGGTGCGTACCCAAAAGTACAAGGCCCACGACGAGGAAAATAAGTGTAAGGAAGGCGATCGCGTCAGAATTAGCGAGACCCGTCCTATGAGCCGCACCAAACGGTGGATTGTGGCTGACATCCTCAGTTCTTCAGAAATATAAAAGCATCCAGCTAAAGGCAGAGGATTAACCCGTGATTCAGCAAGAAACCTATTTAAACGTAGCCGACAACAGCGGCGCTCGTAAGATCATGTGCATTCGTGTCCTTGGTGGACGCAAGCAATATGCTGGCGTAGGCGACGTTATCGTTGCGGTCGTCAAAGACGCGCTTCCCAACATGGGCGTCAAAAAATCTGACGTTGTTAAAGCTGTTGTTGTTCGCACTCGCAAGGGCACTCGTCGCAGTAGCGGCATGAGTATTCGCTTTGACGACAACGCGGCTGTACTGATCAATCAGGACGGCAACCCTAAAGGCACTCGCGTGTTTGGACCAGTTGCTCGTGAACTGCGCGATAAAAGTTTTACCAAAATTGTCTCACTAGCGCCGGAGGTACTGTAAGTGGTCTTCAAAAATAAAAACGCCGGAAAACGTTTCAAGATGCACGTGCGTACCGGGGACACCGTGCAGGTCATCGCTGGCAAAGTCTAAGGCAAAGTTGTCGAGGTTGTCGCCATCAATGCAATGACTTCTCAGGTGATCGTGCAGGGCGTGAATATGCGCACCAAGCACGTGAAGCCCCAAGCAGAAGGTGAATCTGGACAAATTCTTACCAAAGAGTTTCCAGTTCACAGCTCCAACGTCATGCTGTATTCCACCAAGCAAAAGGTGGCCAGCCGCGTAGCTTATACCGTCACGGATGATGGCCGTAAGGTACGTATGCTGAAGAAAACCGGCGAGGTTTTAGAAAACTAGATAGACCCTTTAGCAAAATAAGCTGAGTCTATCGCCTTCGATAACGCTCACGTGTTCGCTAAGTCTCTATAAAAGTTTTAGGACCAATCAATCGTCACATTCTGCAAGTTGTTCCAAGTAGCAGTTTCGCAAATTACTTACAAGCAGCATGTTGCCCTGACCAAGCCCAGGGACATATTTTCCAAGAGGATATAATGGCCGACTCACTCAAAACACTCTATATGGAGAAAGCGGTACCTAAGCTGACAGAGCAGTTTGGATACACCAACCCCCATCAGATCCCTAAGCTTGCCAAAATCACGGTTAACCGTGGCCTTGGGGAAGCTTCTCAAAATGCCAAAGCGTTGGAGTCATCCATTAGCGAACTGGCAGTTATTACAGGACAGCGTCCTGTAGTGACAAGAGCAAAGAAAGCGATCGCAGGATTTAAGATTCGTGAAGGCATGCCCGTTGGTGTGAAAGTAACGCTTCGCTCAGCGCGGATGTACGCCTTTGCCAATCGCCTCATCAATTTAACCCTGCCTCGCATCAGAGACTTTAGAGGCGTTAGCCCTCGTAGCTTTGATGGTAGAGGTAACTACACCCTGGGTCTGCGCGAGCAGCTGATTTTCCCAGAGGTTGACTACGACAGCGTTGACCAGATTCGCGGTATGGACATTACTATTGTCACCACCGCAAGCTCCGATGAAGAAGGGCGCGCCCTTCTCAAGGAACTGGGCATGCCCTTCCGAGATAATTGAGGCAGTAGCAAAAAAGAGGATTATGGCGTCCAACGACACAATTTCAGACATGCTGACGCGCATTCGGAATGCTACCCTTGCGCGACACCAAACAGTCGATATCCCATCGACCAAAATGACCCGTAGCATTGCCACCGTACTCAAAGAAGAAGGCTTCATTGCCGATTCTGTTGATGGCGGCGAAGGCATTGAGCGCAAAGTTACTATCACCTTGAAGTACAAGGGCAAGACTCGTCAGCCTATCATTCGAAAACTCTCTCGCATCAGCAAGCCTGGTCTGCGAGTATACTCCAACCGTAAAGAGTTGCCCCGAGTTCTCGGCGGCATTGGCATTGCGATTATTTCAACTTCCAGCGGCGTCATGACAGATAGAGACGCTCGTCGGCAAGGCATTGGTGGAGAAGTCCTTTGCTACATCTACTAGGTCTTTTTAAGTTGGGGCTTTACCCATCCATGCAGTCAAGGAAACAGGAGAAGTTAAATGTCTAGAATTGGCAAACAGCCTGTGCCAATCCCAAAAGCAGTCACCGTCACTCTCGATGGACAAACTGTCACGGCAAAGGGCCCTAAAGGTCAGCTCTCTCGGGAGTTTCCCTCTGAAATTGCCTTCGTGCAAGAAGGTGAAGAGATTGTGGTAACTCGTGTGAATGAGTCGCGAAATGCGAGACAGCGTCATGGCTTAGTGCGCACCCTGATTGCCAACATGATTGAAGGCGTCGAGAAAGGTTACGAGAAAAAGCTGGAGATTCAAGGCGTTGGATACAGAGCCTCTACACAAGGCAAAAAGCTTGTGATGGCGCTCGGTTACTCTCACCCAGTGGAATTCGACCCACCAGAAGGAATCACCTTCGCGGTAGAAAAGAACACCAACGTGACTATTACTGGTATCGACAAGGAAGTCGTTGGTAATACTGCGGCCAGAGTGCGCGCAGCACGTCCCCCTGAGCCCTACAAGGGCAAAGGCGTTCGCTATGCAGGCGAGCAAGTTAGACGGAAGGCAGGAAAAGCCGGCAAGTAAAACAGGTAAGTAAACGATGAAAGCAACTCGTAGAGAATCTACTCGCCGTCGGCACGCACGCGTTCGTCGCCGGGTAAAAGGCAGCAGTGAGCGTCCTAGACTGGCAATTTTCCGGTCTAATCAGCACATCTATGCGCAGGTCATTGATGACACTCAGCACAAAACGCTGGCAGCTGCCTCCACGCTAGATAAAGACGCTGATATCAAAACAGGCAGCAACAAAGAAGCCGCAGAGGCCGTTGGCAAACTAATTGCAGAACGCGCCTTGGCACAAGACATCTCGCAGGTCGTATTTGACCGAGGTGGTAAGCTCTATCATGGTCGAGTAGCGGCTTTGGCTGATGCGGCCCGTGAAGCAGGTCTAAAGTTCTAATAACGCACAAAATAAATCCATGGCAGAACAACGTCGAAAGAAAAATAAGAATCGGGAAAAAGACTCCGAGTGGAAAGAGCGTGTCGTTCAAATCCGTCGGGTAACCAAAGTCGTTAAAGGTGGTAAAAAGCTGAGCTTTCGCGCCATCGTGGTCGTTGGCAATGAAAAAGGCCAAGTCGGTGTCGGTGTCGGTAAAGCCAGCGATGTTATTGGAGCAGTGAAAAAAGGCGTTGCCGATGGCAAGAAGCACCTGGTAGAAGTTCCTTTGAACAAGGCTTACTCTATTCCTCATCCTACGACTGGTCGAGCCGGTGGCGCACGCGTATTCATGCGCCCAGCAGCTCCTGGTACCGGTGTAATTGCCGGTGGAGCCGTTCGCATCGTGCTAGAGCTAGCAGGCGTACGCAACATTCTGGCGAAGCAACTAGGTTCTGACAACCCACTGAATAATGCACGTGCAGCAGCCGCCGCGATTGAGTCGCTCAGAACGCTTGCAAGTGTTGCTGAAGAGCGCAGCATTCCTATTGAAAAGCTGTACGCATAAATCAACCCTATCTAAACATCCGTTTATTGATATCCAGGAGACAACCGCGAGATGAGACTAGAAGATGCAAAGCCCAAAGCGGGCTCAAAAAAGCGCCGTAAGCGTAAGGGAAGAGGCATTGCAGCAGGCCAAGGTGCCAGCTGTGGCTTTGGAATGCGTGGTCAAAAGTCTCGCTCTGGTAGTGGTACTCGGCCTGGATTTGAGGGTGGCCAATTGCCTCTTTATCGCCGAATTCCCAAATTGAAGCATTTCACGATCGTTAACCAGAACGTATATACCGTGATTAATGTGAAAGACCTTGCTGAGTTACCAGCGGGTGATGTCAGTATGGAAACGTTGCTAGAAGCAGGCGTTTTGACCTCTAACGACGGACCACTGAAGATACTAGGAGATGGCGAAATCTCAACTGCCCTAACGGTAAAGGCAGCTGCGTTTACCAAATCGGCAAAGGAAAAAATTGAGGCCGCAGGCGGTAGCTGCGAAATCGTTTAGTCTTTGATAGCCCGGCAATAGGGAGTAGGAAGCCCGCGCAGTAGATAGGTTATTTTCCAGTTTTCTTTGGAGATGCTTGGTAAGTCGTCAAGCTCTGAGAAAAAGAAATCGCAAGGAAAGCCTTATTTACTGCCCGTTGCTCCCTACTCCCTTTATTATTAAGAGAGATAATTTCTTTAACACTATGGTTGTAAGTCAAGGTAGGTCGCCCAGCGCCCAAGAGACGTTTTTACAAATGGCCCAGGCCGCTGGTCTGCGCAGCCGTTTGCTGGTTACCATCGGCCTTTTGGTACTGGTGCGGTTAGGTATCTACATTCCAGTACCTGGAATTGATAGGGTTGCCTTTTCCGAATTTGTGCAGGGCGGCGGCGCTGGCGGTGTACTGGGCTTCTTAGACATTATTGGTGGGGGTGGCTTATCCCTAGTCGGCATTTTTGCATTGGGCATTCTGCCGTTTATTAATGCCTCAATTATCATGCAGCTGCTGACAGCAGCTATTCCTGCCCTGGAAGACTTACAGAAGAACGAAGGTGAAGCTGGACGTAGAAAAATTTCGCAGGTAACGCGCTACGTTGCCTTTGGCTGGACTATTTTGCAGAGTACGATGCTGTCGTGTTTTTTGCTGCGGCCCTATGCCTACGAGTTTGGGGTGCCCTTTGTAGTTGAGACCGTGATAGCGCTTACCGCAGGCTCTATGTTTGTGATGTGGGTAGGTGAGCTAATCACTGAGCGAGGGCTGGGGAATGGCGCGTCACTGCTAATTTTCCTCAATATCGTGTCTTCTTTACCTCGGGTATTGGGCGAAACGGTTGATTTAGCACAGACTGCAAATGACCGCAGCACCATCGGTGGCATCATCATTCTCTTTCTAGTGTTCCTTGCAACCATCGTTGGCATCGTATTTGTACAGGAAGGTACTCGCCGGATTCCCATTGTGTCGGCTCGACGTCAGGTGGGCCGCAAGCTTTACCTAGAGAAAAGTAACTACCTGCCTTTGCGACTCAATCAAGGCGGCGTCATGCCGATCATTTTTGCATCTTCAATGCTGATCATTCCAATTTCGCTGGTGCAATACATTCCTGGCGATGGCTTCAGACAGTTTATGACGACAAACTTCAGCGCATCTTCACCGCTATACATTTTTGTATATTTAGTGATGATTGTGTTCTTTAGCTACTTCTACGCATCTCTGGTGGGCAACCCCGAGGATATGTCTCGTAACCTTAAGAAGATGGGGGCTAGCATTCCGGGGAGTCGCCCTGGCCGCGCCACAACGGACTACATTGGGAAAGTATTGAACCGACTGACGTTCTTGGGTGCAATTTTCTTAGGCTCAGTGGCCGTTGTCCCTAGCTTGGTAGAGAGTGCAACTCGAGTACAGACTTTCCAGGGATTTGGTGCGACGTCTCTTTTGATCTTAGTAGGTGTGGCGATCGATACTGCAAAGCAAATTCAAACCTACGTTATCTCTCAGCGATACGAAGGCATGGTGAAGCAGTAATGACACGACTAATTTTTTTAGGCCCTCCTGGCGCAGGGAAAGGCACGCAAGCACAGATTTTGTGCAAGAGCTGCGACGTCCCTCACATTTCTACGGGAGATATTTTGCGGGCCGCCGTTAAGGCAAAGACTGAACTGGGCCAAAAGGCTGAAGGATTCATGAGTGCTGGCGAGCTAGTTCCAGACAATCTGATTTTAGGCTTGATACGTGAGCGGCTTAGCCAGCCCGATACAGCTAATGGTTGGCTGCTAGATGGGTTTCCACGAAATGTAGAGCAAGCTAAGTTCTTAAATGACTTGCTCGAAGAAATTGAACAAACCTGCGAACACGTTATCAATCTAGAAGTTCCGGATGAAGTACTCGTAGCACGCCTGCTGGACCGGGGGCGCAATGACGATAAAGAGGACGTCATTCGTAACCGGCTAGTAGTATACCGAGAACAAACTGAGCCTTTGATTGCGCTTTATACGGGCACAGGCCAGCTTGTATCAGTAGATGGTGACCAGGACATGACGCAAGTGAGTACTGCCCTTCAGAAAATTGTCAAAGATGGCAAATCTATCTAGTGACAGTTGCACCGCAGCGAACCTTCGAGGAGACACCTTCTCGATAGGTAAATTGTTCAGTATCTTTTCCGAGATTTGTTAGGCTTGTGGTAGGTGTATGTTCATATGCCGATTTTCACGTGGCAGTTTTTATTGGCTAGTGCTTATTTGCCAGTGAACTTGCCGTAGATTTGTAAAACTGACCTTTAAATAATTAGGAACCTGCTAGTTTGTCTAAACAAGATTTGATTGAAATGGAAGGGACGATTACAGAGTCGTTACCTAACGCTATGTTCCGAGTTGACCTCGACAACGGGTTTAACGTGCTTGCTCACATTTCGGGCAAGATTCGCCGTAACTACATCAAGATTCTGCCGGGCGATCGCGTCAAGGTAGAGCTCACCCCCTACGACCTCACAAAGGGCCGCATCACCTATCGTTTGAAAAAGCCAAGATAATTGTGAGCGGTCGTAACGTTGCCTGAGATATTTCGTACGGACGGTTGTATCGTGAAAGGCTTTAGCAATGACTATGATCAACCTCATGTCCATGTTTCATCTGCCGAACATTTGATATTGATGGGCTACTTGCTTTATTGCCAATAGACCATCGACTGGTGAAATCGCCGCGTTAGCCTCAAAGTGTGTGCAGCTATCGGAATCATCTGAGCGCAATTACAGATCAAACTTGCCTGTAACTGTGGTCATTCAACAATTTGGGTGATCAGAGGTTCAGCACCGAACCGTACCACGTCGGTACAGGGCAGACCTGTTTCGGCGGAGACATCTGAGATCGCACGCTGAGCCTCTTTTTCATTGAGTCCAAATGTATTCAACGCGATGCCAACGACTGGCGTCTTACTGAAGATACCTCCGGCGCTAGCCACAGATTCGTAAAGTTCAATAACTTTGGTTAGAGGTGGAATCTGGAAATTTGGGAAGTGCTGAATGTGGGTGAGGTTTGCTTTGTGCACCAAGATAAGGTGAGTCGGCTGGGTACCTCTGAGTAAGGGAAGCGTTGCGGTAGAGCCAGGATTGAGTAGCGAGCCTTGGCCTTCAACGAATAGAATATCGCTGTCTTTGCCGTGACGAAGGACACTTTGCTCGACTGCGCCTGCTGCATAATCGACTCTGACAGCGTCTAGTGCGATACCATCTTCCCCAAGCATCAATCCTGTTTGCCCCGTTGCAATCATCTTTGCTGCTAGGCCTTGAGCTTTGCTCGCTTTAGTCAATTCAATGCTGGTCGACATTTTGCCGATGGCCATGTCTGTGCCCACAGTGAGAACGCGATCGCACCCCAATAATCTTGCTCTTCCACCCCCAATCCCTAATCCTTCTGGCTCTTGACGAATATCCCAAATCCATCGCCCTGGCTGAATATTCGCTCGAATCTCAGGATCTTCATTCATTTGAGTGTGCAGACCATTCATCACAGACAATCCAGCTTTCACAGCGCGCTTGACTTCTGCGTACCAAGGTTCTGGCAATGTGCCGCCGGAGGGTGCTAGGCCGATAGCGAGGACGGTAGGGTTGAGGGAGATCGCTTCTTCCACAGAACGAACCACAGGCACCTCTCGATCTATCCCCGTTAGTGCCATTACAGACTCACCAACAGCCGTTTCATCAATCACTGCTACAATCTCGTTTGGGCTATAGCGCAGCAGTGAAATCCCTGTTTTTCCTTTGCCACCCTTCAAACCGTTGTGCAAGAAAATGGCAAGTCGATCATCAGGTTTCAGCATGGCGAGAGAGTCCTAGTCCGGGACGATTGTTGGGAATTAAAGCGCCATTGCTTAGCTGTCCGCCGAGGAATGGATCGTCTTTGAGATTGAAATGGCTATCGAGGTCGAGGTGATGAGCTAGCGGAGAGAGGTGGGCTAGGGCTGTGTTTGCGATCGCACTATCTGAATAGCAGCCAAACATCACCTGTAGGCCGCAGGCATTGGCCGTATGGATCATCCGCCTTGCCTCGCTTAATCCTCCCGCCTTCATCAGCTTGATATTGATTCCATGCACGCAGTGAGCGAGTCGGTGAATATCTGCGCTGGTAAAACAGCTTTCATCAATGAAAATAGGGAGCGGCGATCGTTCAAATAGGTCAGGTAGCTGCCCATCATCAGCAACCGATAGCGGTTGTTCTAAGTAGACTACACCACGCGCTGCCAACCAATGTGACATCGAGAGAGAATCCTCTAACGACCAGCCGCCATTAGCATCAATGCTGACTTTTGCACCCTTGGGCAGATGAGCTAATAGCGCCTCAAACATCGCTTGGTCAGCGACGATTCCCGCCGGACTCCCCAGCTTGACCTTGACCGAAGCGACTTCCTGCTGAGTGCACCATTTTTTCAAACGAGCTACCGCAGCCGTAGGCGAACTGATACCAACTGTTACTGCCGTTGGTCCTATTTGAGCGAGATCCAATCCCCAAATCTGCCATAGCGGCAGTCCTACACGCTTGCCTAGCCAGTCATGCAAAGCAACGTCGATAGCAGCACTGGCAGCTGAAACCACTGATAGCGCTGACAAACGATTTTCAATAGCCTGACGCTGAAGAGGATGATAGCTTTCTAGAAGCGGAACCAGTCGCTGTAAGTCTTGCTCAATTCGCTCTGTAGTTTGCGTTTGTTCACCCGTTGAGAAGGGGGAAGCTTCGCCCCAGCCTTCTATGCCATCGGCACTGAGCTTTACCCACAGATTGGTTGAGCCCGCTTTTGTGCCACGGCTAATCGTTAGGGCCACGCGCTTATGGACGGTGAAGCGTTCTATCTCAAGTTGCATACTCAATGCTTGCTTGTAGCGTTTGCCTATAGTGTGCTGGCAACCTCAATGAGATTGCCATCTGGGTCGCGGATGTATACCGATAGGATAGGGCCTAACGTTCCGGTGCGCTGAACCGGGCCTTCCAGAATAGAGACGTTCAATGCGGCGAAATGAGCCGTGACAGAGTCCAGAGGAGTAGACGTAATAAAGCACAAATCAGCTGAACCAGGCTGAGGAACTTTTGCAGCAGGCAAAAAAGGATGCGCGGCAGGATGAAGGTTTATCTTTTGAGCGTGGTTGCCAATTCGCAGGGCAACGCGACTAGATCCGTCGCTAGAATCGAAATGTAAGACCTGACAACCTAGGACGGAAACGTAGAAGTCGCAAGTACGCTGAATATCTGCCACTGTCAGCACCAGATGGTCTAATCGCTCAAGGTGTATCGTCACTGCCTAATCACCACTTCATAGGAAAGGTATTTTGAACGGCCCAAGCCCAGACAACAAGCATCCAATGGAGGGCTTTCCTCAGGTTTGCTATATCAAAAACACGGTGCAGAATCCGAACATTATTATCGGAGACTACACCTATTATGACGATCCAGAAAATTCAGAAGATTTTGAGCGCAACGTTCTCTATCATTTTCCTTTTATTGGGGACAAGCTGATTCTTGGGAAGTTTTGCGCGATCGCTCGCCAAGTCAAATTCATCATGAATGGCGCAAACCACAAGCTCTCTGGTATCTCCACCTATCCCTTTCAAATCTTCGGCAACGGCTGGGAGCAAGTCACACCTGAGCTGGGTGACTTGCCTTACAAAGGCGATACAGTCATCGGCAACGATGTATGGATTGGCTACGACGTACTGATTATGCCAGGCGTGAAGATCGGGAATGGTGCGATTGTGTCGTCACGGTCAGTGGTGGTTTCGGATGTGCCTGCCTATGCGGTCGTTGGGGGCAATCCAGCCAAGGTCATTAAGAAGCGGTTTGCGGATGATGTGATTGAGAGATTGGAAGCGATCGCATGGTGGGACTGGCCTATCGAGAAAATCACCAACCATCTAAGTCTCATCGTATCGGCAGATATCAACGCATTACAGAACTGCACAGGTCAAAGCTAGCCCAAGTCGACGCTAAATCTCATCAAAGCTGAACCTCGCTAGACGTTTGGTCGCTTGATTCTCTACGGCCAGCAAAAATATGATGGGAGAGCGGTATTCTCCACTTAGCCCCCATCCCACGTATGCTCAACGGTCACGCTAGCAAAAAGTTTTCCACACGCGCAGGAGCATCTGGCATTTTGTTAGCTGCGATCGCCCTCCTTATCCCCACCCAAACAACAGCACAAACTACCAATAGCGCTGGCGACAGTGAAATGGTCACCATTCAATTTGAAGGGATGGTTGGCGATGAACCGTTTTCCTGTGGCGACACCTATCGCCTAGGAACAGAAGGCAGTGCTGTCACACCGCTAGACTTTCGGCTGTATGTCTCGGAAGTCGCGCTGGTAGATGCAGCAGGGAATGCTGTCCCATTGGTACTGGAACAAGACAACCTATGGCAGCATCAAAACGTTGCCCTATTGGATTTTGAAGATAAAACCGGTGGCTGCACGAATGGAACATCTGATACTCGCGCTCAGGTGATAGGAGCCGTACCAGCAGGCGACTACACCGGCCTGCAATTTACAGTAGGCGTCCCGTTTGCGCTCAACCACATTGACTCAACGCTAGCGCCCTCACCGCTGAACCTCACCTCACTTTGGTGGAACTGGAACTTCGGCTACAAGTTTGCACGTATCGACTTTCAGCCAGTGATAGAGACTGCTCGCAGCGTCCCGAAATCGGGCAATCATGGAACCGAGGCAGCAGACTCTGAGACGGCTCCGCAAGCATTTTCCATTCATTTAGGCAGTGTTGGCTGCCAAATGGACGCAGGCCAAGCACCTGTGAACTGTAGCTTGGCCCATCGCCCGGATGTTGTGCTTTCTGACTTTGATGTCACGCAAAACGTAGTGGCTATCGATATTGCCGCACTTTTGGCCGATACCAACATGTCACAGAATCAGGAAGGTACACCTGTTGGCTGTATGTCTAACCCGGCAGATGAAGACTGCCGTGGTATTTTGCAGAACTTCGGGCTTCCTTTCCGCGAGTTACCAGCTGAAGAACAGAGCGTTTTCAGTATCCAATAAACGCGCTTGCTAGGCTGCATAGAGACAACCAAAAAAACTGCTGAGAAAGAGCCTTAGTCAACCGTCAAACATGAACAAAAGACAGCTTCGTTGGATTAATAGGCTGCTTACATTTTTTCTTGTGCTCTCTTTATCGGTTGGCTTTGACCAAGCTCTGAGCACAAGTACTGCTGTAGCAGATTCTGCTAACTTTCAGTGGGATTTACCTGGTTGGGTTCCCAAGCCTGTTGTGCCAGACGATAATCCAATGAGTTCGGCCAAAGTTGAGCTGGGACGGCGGCTATTTTACGATACAAGGCTGTCAGCTACGGGTGATTTTTCCTGTGGTTCTTGTCATGTGCAGTCGATGGCGTTTAGCGATGGACTGCAAACGTCTGTCGGCGCAACGGGCGAGCAGCATCGGCTAAATGCTATGAGCCTGACTAATGTTGCTTACAATTCTGTCCAGACGTGGGCGAACCCTTTGATGCAACATCTAGAGCAGCAAATGCTGGTGCCACTGTTTGGCGCAGATCCCGTTGAGTTAGGCATGGCGGGAAGAGAAGATGAGCTACTCTCTAGCTTGAAGGAGAATTCTGACTATTTAGCTCAATTTGAAGGGGCTTTTGAGAACGAGGAGCCTGTTAGCGTTCGCAATATTACGCTGGCGATCGCAGCTTTTGAGCGCACCCTAGTCTCTTTCGACTCACCTTACGATCGCTATCGGTATGGGGGCGATCGCACCGCTATTTCCGAATCTGCCAAGCGCGGCGAAGCACTTTTTAATAGCGAGCGCCTAGAATGTTTCCACTGCCACGGCGGCCTAAACTTTAGCGACTCAGCTCGGCACGAGCGATCCGGATTCACCGAAGTCGCTTTCCACAATACGGGCCTCTACAACATAGATGGCAATGGGGCCTATCCAGCTAGCGCTACCGGCCTTGCAGGCGTCACGCTTGAGCCCGGCGATATGGGCAGATTTAGAGCACCGACACTGCGCAACATCGCACTAAGCGCGCCTTACATGCACGACGGCAGCATCGCCTCTCTTTCGGAAGTAATAGACCACTACGCCGCTGGCGGACGAACCATTGCAAAAGGCCCTAACGCTGGAATCGGCAGTCGCAATCCATTCAAAAGTTCTTTTATACAAGGTTTTTCGATTACCGCTAACGAAAGGCAAGACCTAATGGCTTTCTTAGAAAGCTTGACCGACGAGACCTTTATCAATAATCCTGCACTGAGCAATCCTTGGTGAGAACCAAGGCTAAACGTCACCGGTAATGGTATCGACAAGCAGCAATCACAATTTCGGCATCAGTCACTTTGTAAACTAATCGATGCTCACGATCAATTCGTCTAGACCAGTAGCCCTGCCAGTCATGCTTTAGCGATTCTGGCTTACCTATGCCCTCAAAAGGTGAGCGCTCAATATCTTTGAGCAAATTCACGATTTTCTTGTATGTCTTTCTGTCCGTTGTTGCCCAACCATTAAAATCTTCAAACGCGGAAGTTTCAAAAACTATCCGCCGACTCATTCTAGAGACTCCAAGGAAACTTCAATTAAGTTGGTACCTTTCTCTATATTTGCCTTGGCTTTCAGTAACCGCTCACGATTTACATCAGACTGAAGCAAGTACTCAGTTTCGTCGACCTCGTATACCACTATCTCAATCTCTCTGCCTCGAAAGGTCGCTTTTAACCCTTCTAAGAAATCGTCGTTTAGTTCATTAGCATTAAGGCGATAGGTGTTGTGCATAGTCCATGCATAGCGGAGCAATAATGACATTCTATCGTAGACGCTTTGACTACTCGTTAGGTCAGTCCAGCAATTTCTTTAATTCTGACACGCTTTCTCTGCTGCAAAAATTTAGTATTTTAGAACCAACGACCGCCACGAAAGCGCCAGCGGGGAAATAGCAGTCTCATAAGTACTTGGGAGGCTAGAAATATACCTAACCAGACGGTGGAGTAGTGGATGACGAACCAGAAGACGGAGAAGTCACCGAAGTACGAACCGAAGAGGCCAAAGCTGATAATTATCGATAGAAGAAAGAACGCTTCCCAAATGCCAGCGACGACTTGGTAAGCAGCGGGCCAGTCTCGGTCCCAGCGAAACTTTTGGATGAGGGTGTATAGACAGTCCCAGAAGAAGCCTAGGAACATAATCCAAAACAGGACGGCGAAAAATTGGCCTTCTATGGCAGTCGCAAATGGCCAAGTCAAAACTACACCAACCGTCAAAAACAGCAACAAGCGCGTTTGCCAACGTCCTAATAATGTGGGTGTCATAGTATTAGATTTCCAGAAGCCATAGGGACATAGGTTGATAGCGTCAGGGCGTTTGATTGTTTGCCCAGCGCAGCCATTGAGAGAATGAGCGGGTCACGCCAAGAGATTTTAGCCCCTCAGCTTTTAGGTATGCCAAATGCTGCACCGAGCGTAAAGCTGAATACTGCAAACCTAGAAAACTATCAACTGCGGCATAGGGCCCGCCTAATGTTGTCACGCCGGCTGCATACATTCGACCGGGGGCGCTTCGAGAGCGAGTATTTGCGGAAGAAAGAGCGGTCATTTCAAACTCGTTCGACACTTGGAGGCTTTTCTGATCGACTAGAGGGAGTTGATAGCATTCAATAAGGTCTTTAAGCAGTGGATTTTCTGTAACGGCGGCGGATAGCCCAGTCGCATCTACGATGAAATCCGCTGACTGCGTAAACTGCTGTAAGCCGGATGAATTACCTGAGTCGCCGTAGGTGACTTGTAGCTGGCCGTCTTTACTAGAAACTGACTGTACGCTACCAAACAGAAGGCGATACCATTTTTGTTCTAGGCCTCTGGTCACCAGCTCTTGCCAGTCTTTTCTATCGGCAGTGGTTGTGCCACCCCAGGACTTCATTAGCTTTTTGCGTTCTTCTGGGCTCGCTTTTTCTAAGAAGTCTCTTAAGTCTCCGCCCCAGCAAGCTTTTGGCCAGTTGAAGGGTTGAAATTCCCAGTGGTTTTTGACTAGGCGCTGGGCTTGGCCGTAGCGATTGCCTTCGTTGGCGCGTTTGGGCGATCGCATCAAATGAATCAGCTCAATATTTTGCCGCGACGTCCTACGGGCCTCATCTATCCGCTGCAAAATTCGAGATGCGACAATCCCCCGGCCTTGAACAATGATCCGACCGCCCTGCCTTTCTAACTGCTCGTAAACGTGGTCATGATGCTCATAGGCATTGACGACAGACTTAGCGTCTTGGTTGTTATCGCGATATTTCTGAAGATGATTGAGAAAGCGAATGCCAGGATAGCCCGTCGCGAGGTGAACGTATTTGGCCACGACGTAGCCATACTGTCCTTTACCTTTTGAATAGGCGATCGCATAGCGACCATCATCGGTCTTACGTACGCAGCGAATACTGCCATAGCGATAAATATCTGGCCAGCCAATACGCTGTGCTTCTCGATCTATTGAGTCGAATACGTTGTCAGCGCGAGGGGTATAAGTTTCGGCAAACGTAGGCTCGGCAAATACTTGCCACATGAGTCCGCCCGCTTTCGAGAGGTCTCCTTTCTGAAAGGCTCGCCACGATTCGCGAACGGCATAGCTCGGCCATCCCCAAATGTTGTCTGGGCAGGAGTCGGAGTTAGACCTTAGCCGCTCATGTAGAGGGATTTGAGAGTTTAGGCACAGCTGTTTATATTTGGCATAGGGCTTATCTTGCGTGCCCAAAGCAATGATTTGGTAGGGTTTTACTCCGCCAATTCTTAGGTAATCTATCCAGATATAGCTGCCTAAGCCAGCGCCCAGAGCCGCGTAGGAAACTTCATCCTGTCCTGGCGTAAAGTGGCCGTTTTGAGTAAGAGACTGAATGGAAACAACTTGAGATTCTCGAAAGGAGGCAGGCGGAAAGCTGGGTTGAGGCGTTGGACTTGCGGGCGCTGCCTGTGGAATCGGTTGAGGTTGGGGTTGAGGCGGAGCGCTTGAACCTGGATAGATTGTTTCGGCACTGTAGCTGGTGGGTAAAGCCTGAGCGCTAGGAACTTGCTGCACTTGGATGAGGACTTCGCCGATTTGGATGCGATCGCCCAAATTCAAAACACACCGCTGCTGCTGAACACCATTCACATAAGTGCCATTCGACGTATTTTGATCCGTCAGCACCAGCTGATTATTCGCCCACTCAATGACGGCGTGGTAGCGAGACACTCTGGGATGAAGAAGCACCATCCGCGATACGGGTTGACCCTGAATCGTAGGCGGCATTTGGTCCAAAAACCGTCCAAACGCGACTGGCAAATTCAGCACAGGCTCCCGCTGTTCTTGCGTGGTCGGATCAATCCAGCTTAATTGAATAGTCTGTGGAGTAATAGGCATGACTCAGCAAGGTTCAAGCATTCTGTGTTGGATTATGCCTTAAAAAAAGTACTGACTAGCGGCATCTGCCAAGAAATGTCCACAAACTGGGCAATTGGAGTTGCGCAAGCTCAATGCCTGTGGGGTCTTGCACTTCGGACAGACTAGCTTTGGCGCTACGCTCTGAGGTTGTGCCTGCGCTGAGGATGCATTTTGACCAGAGTTTGGTGCTGATTGAGAAGGCTCGTGATTGTGGGCCGGTGGAACTGCGGAAATGGGCGGAATAGATGGAACTGCTGGTACAGAATTGAGCTGTGTAGCTCCCTGGGATACACTGCCGTGAGCGTGAGTAGACAGATTATCAACGATAATATCGCTCACTTGAAGCAGCAGCTGACCAAACTGAAGCATGCTGCCTTCGTAAAGTGCCACTTCGCCATCCACTAGCAAGCCACCGTCGACCCGTACCGGATTGTTAGCCGCTAAATTCCGCAGGTAAAACCGTTGCCACTCAGCTTTGAAGCTGACCTCAGCGTGAACCCTAGATACCGTGTTGTGTGCTAGCCATATATCGCACTGCTGCTGATCTCGACCGATGTTTGTTTTTTTATTTAGGTCAGTATCTAGTAAGGACAGCTGATAGTTCTGCAGCTGACTATTTGAATCATTCCACATCAAGTTTATTTGTGGCATCTTTCGTCTCTACACCTTTTTCGTTATCGAAATCAGCTAACCATCTCGCCAACAAGCTGCGAAACCTCAAAACCTTGAGATATAGTTTCAAATTCGATTATCTCGCCACCGGGCCACAACACAACAACTTCTAGATCCGCATCAGTTGGTGCCGGGGTCAAGGGGACATAGGCATTGCCATCCCATCGACTGAAGTTTAGCCGGTCTACTGGATAGCAATAGCTAATGCCATTCTCAAACTTGATTTCTAGCGATCGCATGTCAGCAATGTATTGAACCGACGTTGGCTTTAGCTTTAAGGACGGTCTACTCGCTGTTTCAATCCCTGCCATAGTCTATTGCCTCCCAACGTCGTTTTAATTCAGTCAAGTTTCTATTGGCTATTTTGATAGCGAATTTTCTAAGCTTCTTATCTTGGGCCAACGCGTTACTCTCTTCCCCTACCATCCATACTGCCTCATTTCCTGATATATCTATTCTGGTCTTAAAGTCGCCCTTTCTAACATGCACATGTGCTGGATGATGATCGTTTGAGGGGATATAGAATCTATAGCCATCGATTCTAAATATCTCTGCCATTTTAATTACTGAAGCTGCGTTTTCGAGACAATACGAGTCTTCTTACGATCGCGCTCAGACAACTCTTTTCCTTCCTGCAACTGAGTCGCATTCCGTTGCAGCACTGTCGCCGCGTTCTTATCACCCATCTGAATCGCTGTATTTGCGGCTGATTGCAGCATTGTGACTGCGCCTGTGCGATCGCCTGTTTTCAACTTCTCCTCAGCGATCTGCGTCTGCCTATATTTCGCCAGAGCCAAAATATTCTGCTGCACGCCGCTATCTATCTGCGGTGTATAGGCGGCCTGCGCTGCAATCTCGATAGGGACGCTTTCAGTTTGCTGTGCCACTACGCCCAACCCCGGATCGTCGTAGGTCACCTGCATTTTGCCGACCGTAGCGGTACCTTCAGGTAGCTGAGGAATGTATAAGTTCAGCAAAATTACACGGGGCTGATCTTTCATGAGGTCGCCAATGCGAACCATCGCCTGGTTCCCTTCTTCCACAGTTGGTAGCTCTACCGTTTCTGGTGAAACCTGGGCGACGGGCTTGAGGTCTGCGAGGCGAGTGCCGTCGGCGAGCTCAATATTGAGATAGGCGTTAGTAAGGCCAACCGACTGCATGCGGGTGAATAGACGGCCAAAGGTTGCGATCGCCTCTTCTGCATGCTCGATATAGCTAAGCGAACCACCCCCTTCATCGGCAATCTGCTCCAGCACTTCTTGATTCCAGTGCTCGCCAAAGCCCAGCGTATTAACCGTGAGGTTGTAACCGGTCGCTACGTTGGCTAGCTTAAGTGCTCTGTCATTGTCACCGTGCTCGTTTTCACCATCAGTCAACAGCAAAAGCTGTGAAACATGGTCTTCTTTACCCTTTGCAAGCTGTTCTATGCCTGCCTTGAGAGCATCGTCAACGGAAGTACCGCCGCCAGCGCGAAGGCCATCGATTCGCTTTTTGATAGCAGGGATGTCGGTGGCGAGCTGATTGGGGACGAGGACTTCGGCTTTGTGGTCGAAGGCGATGATAGAAATGCGATCGCGCTCCGTCAGCCGATCCATAATGCGATGCGCTGCCTGCTTCACCGTCTTCAGCGGCGTACCCATCATCGAACCGCTGCGGTCTAGCACAAAGCAAAGATTGAGGGGTGCTTGCGCGCCTTCGCCATTTGCCGACACCGACACCGACAGCTGCCGCTGACTATTGGGCTGGTCCGAAGGAAGGTGAGCGTCACTAAAGGCCCATTGCAAATCAACTTTCATCTTTCAGCCCCATTTTTCAAACCTTGGTCTCCTAACAATTCTTGAGAGGGTGATCTCTATCCCTAAAATATAGCTAGCCCTAGATATAGGGCAGAAACATCAGATGCTTTAAATATTTTGAACTCTATACTTTGAACTCAATACTTGGATAGAGGTAAGGATTCAACATCATTCCCTAACCCTATCGTTCCGCAAAAGGTGAGGTTATCCGCCACAAACCACCAATCTAGGACAGCGCAGGCCGTTCGCTCGCGAGCTACTATGGAAAGCAGCATTACACAGAAATACCGCAAGCATAAGTCCCTATGAGTTCTCCTATCAAGGCTGTTCAAGCTCCCTACGGCGGCGGCGCGATGGCCTACAAAACACCCCCACCAGACTTGCAATCCCTGCTGCTCAAAGAGCGCATTGTATATTTGGGAACGCCGCTAGTCTCCTCCGACGACTTCAAGCGTCAAATGGGTGTAGACGTCACTAAGCTCATCATCGCTCAACTGCTGTATCTAGAGTTTGACGATCCTGATAAGCCCATCTATTTCTACATCAACTCCACCGGCACATCCTGGTACACAGGTGACGCCGTCGGCTTTGAAACCGAAGCTTTCGCTATTTGCGACACGCTGAAATACATCAAGCCCCCTGTACACACCATTTGCCTGGGTCAGGCAATGGGTACCGCTGCCATGATTTTGTCCTCAGGGGCCAAGGGTTCAAGGGCTAGCTTGCCCCACGCCACCATCGTGCTAAATCAGAGCCGTTCTGGCGCGCAGGGCCAAGCAACCGATATCCAAATCCGAGCAGAAGAAGTGCTCGCTAACAAAGGCGCATTCTTAGACATTTTGTCGAGCAACACTGGGCAAACCACTGAAAAGCTAGATAAAGATACGGACCGGATGTTCTACCTCACCCCTGAAGAAGCCAAAGAATATGGCTTAATTGATCGGGTGCTGAGCAGCACAAAGGAACTGCCTACAGCCATGCCGGCGGGGGTGATGTAAGCCTATGTCCGTCGATAGAATTCTTCGCGTACCCTACAACCTACCCGGCAGCCAAAACTGGCAGTGGGTCAGCGTGTATACGCGCATGAGCCAAGAGCGAATTCTGTTTCTCAACCAGCCGCTGACCGATGGCGTCGCCAACTCCATCGTCTCAGCCCTGCTGTATTTGGATTCCGAAGATAACAAGCCGATCTATCTGTACATTAATTCCATCGGCGACCCTGTCATGTCTGGGCAGGCAGATGCCTCCGCTGGGATGATCTCTATTCGCGCTGGGTTGGCCGTATATGACACGATCGCCCACATCAAATCAGAGGTTATGACGATTTGTATGGGTACGGCTTACGGCATGGCAGCCGTATTGCTCTCTTCTGGCATCAAAGGAAAGCGGGCAGCCTTGCCACATACAAGCATTGCCCTAACTCATCCACAGACACTCACACGCGGACAAGCCACAGACATCGGGCTAGAAGCTACTGAAGTACTAGAGAAACGTAAGCTAATTCAGCGAATTCTGGCAGACAACACGGATCAAGAAACCGACAAAATCTCCAAAGATATGGAGCGGATGTTCTATCTTTCTGCAGAAGAGGCCAAAGAATACGGTTTGATTGACCGTGTCATCGAAACGCCAGCTTTGAAGGCCGCTTCGGCACTAACTGCTTAAAGCATTTGGCTGAAAGGCCTGTACAAAACATCTGATTTGATCGCCATTATCCACGTATTTCATTCATTCAAACGCCATGCCTATTGGAACCCCCAGTGTCCCTTATCGCCTTCCCGGCGGCACTTACGAACAGTGGATCAGTATCTACGAGCGGCTGTTTCGTGAGCGCATCATCTTTTTAACTGAAGAGGTCGACGACGGCATTGCGAATGCCATTGTGGCCTACATGCTCTATCTCGACTCAGAAGATAATACGAAGCCGATTTACCTATATATCAACTCTCCCGGTGGCTCAGTTACTGCGGGCATGGCGATTTACGACACCATGCAGTACATCAAGTCGGAAGTAGTCACTATTTGTGTCGGCCTAGCGGCGAGTATGGGTGCGTTTTTGCTCAATGCGGGCTCGAACGGGAAGCGATTGGCGTTGCCCCACTCACGGATTATGATTCACCAGCCTTCGGGCGGGGTGGGCCGACGTCAAGCAACAGATATTGAAATTGAGGCGGCGCGAATTGTGCAGGTGCGCCGTGACCTGAACCAGCTAATGGCGGCGCATTCGGGAAAATCTGTCGAAGACATCGAGAAAGATAGCGACAGAGACTATTTCATGTCTGCCGCTGAAGCAAAGGAATATGGGTTGATTGACCGAGTTATTGAAGAAAGATTGCCTGGCTAAGAGTGCAATTTTGACTGGCATCTAGCTGTAGATATCTAGCTGTAGATATCTAGCTGTATGTACGGAAGAAATCTTCTATAATTTTGGCGCAGCTGCCTTTTGTGGGAACTGCGCTCAAAAAAGGTTTTTCCTTGCTATACTCCAATCACTTTCAGCCTGGCCTCAGCGGGTGTGCGTTGATATGAAACTGGCCCAACACTATCGCACTCTAGGACTCCGCCGTGGTGCATCGTTCAGCGATGTCAAACGGGCCTATCGTCGGATAGTTCGTCAATGCCATCCAGACATCAATCCCGGTGAAGCTGCGATTGAGCGATTCATTCAAATAAATGCGGCTTATACTGCACTCTGCGAAACGCTTCAGCAAGAAGTAGACACCGAAACCAAAGCGGATGGATTTGGCGTCGGAGCAGGCGTTGGAGCGACGGACACAGAAACAGGTGCGTACCGGGCCAAACAGCCATCAGAGAGATTAAACCTTAGAGACCTAAAGCGAACGCTAGAAAAACTAGGGCTTGGCAACTTTCAACAAGATGCTGAATCAGCAGGGACCAAAACCACGCAAACGCCAGCGCCGTCTGAAACACCAGTGCCGTCTGAAACAGTAACGGGCTCAGCCAATAATTCAACACAGGCCGCCTCAGCTAGGGCTACGACGGAACCATCCACAGAGAACGTTCATCCAGAAACGATAGAAGTAGCCCCCTCCACTTCGGCGGAAGATATTGGATTGAAGCAGGAAGCCTACAATCAGCTAAGAGATTTACTGAGACAGCAGAAGTTTCCGCGTGCGATCGCACTAGTAGAAGGCCTCGCCCACCGCTTACCCACCGACACCGAAATCAACCAGTGGCAAGCCATCGTGTATCAGCGCTGGGGCCGACAGCTCATCAGCCAAGGTCAATTTCACAAGGCCCATCTCTATCTCAAGAAGGCACTCCAAACCGACCCAAACAACCCATCACTCAGCAATGAAGTCGCCCGTGACTTAGGCCTGCTCAAGCATATTCAGGCCGCCGAAGCGACCCTATCTCAGCCTTAACGCTCCAAAACACAACGGCTAGACACGGCTGTTGTCGAAACTATGACAAAAAGAGTCCACACCGGACTTCAAGATATACAGTGCAACTGGCGCAGCTATGAGCGATGGACAATCTGTTTGCTGGGTAAGATGATTCACCAGCGCGCCTAGCTGCGAATCCATCAGGGATTGACGAAACTGCGGCTGGCAGGCAATGTGCCGATAGCGCTTACTAAATCCGGCCAGCCACTGTTCGTTAGTGTCGGGCTCTTGGCCAGCTCTAAGGGCTAAGGAAATGGCGGCATCTTCTATATCGCCATCACAGTCTTCAATCTCTCGTAGTGCAATCAACGCATCTGGATAATCGGCCAAGCAGGCGTTGAACTGAGCAATCTCTTCAGGTGTGAGGGCAATCATGCAAACGAGAACGCGTGGTTATCTATTGGTGTATCTATCACGATTTTACTCTGTCCTAATTCTGGCGGCTAATGTTGCAAAGCCACGCTGTCAAACTCATGCTGTCAAACTCATGCAGTCAAACTATTGTGTAAAGCCATTTTTCAAAGCGCTTGCCCCAGGCAGGTAATGAATAGTACCTTTCAGCCCGATGGCGACAGGCAAGTCTACTAATTTCGCCTATTTTTGCGATCGCGCCCACCACCTCATCCACATCACTCGGTGCTACTAGCCAGCCGGTCTCTCCTGGCTGCACAATCTCGGTGGGTCCGCCTTGCCGGTAGGCAATCACTGGCACCCCACAGGCCATCGCCTCAATTGCAACAATACCAAAAGCTTCAATCCATCGGGGGGTGACGAGTAAAGCGCGCGCTTTAGCAAGCGATCGCTGTAGTTCCTCAGTCGGCAGAAATCCACAGTAATCCACAGCAGCAGTTGACTGATCGATCAGCGGCTGAAGACGCTGCCAATAGGCAGCGTCTTCTAATTTGCCGTATATCTTTAACGGATAGCCAGCGGCAGTCGCCGCCACGATCGCATCTTCTACGCCTTTCTCAGGTGAAATTCGCCCCACCCAAGCAAGGAAGTCATCTGGATCGGGACAGTAGTCATACTGAGTAAGATCTATGCCACAGCCCAAAACTTGCCAGTGAGGAGAAGGGATAAGGTGGCTGAAAGTATCCGCCTGCGCTTGAGTATAGGCACCTAGTGAACCGGGGAAACGGGTAGCAACTTGTGCGATCGCACTATCCATCTCATTACTCAGCGATCCCATACTGACAAAGTGAGCTACGGGTACCGATAGAAACGGCGTGAGATAAAACGGTAGCCAGTCATAGGCAAAATTTACCAGCACATCGTAGTGAGTTTGCACCTGACGGGCGTAGTCCCAAGCGTTTGCTAACGAAGAACTTACGACCACAGGTGATGAGCGCCCCTGATTTTGGGCCGTGTTTTGTAGCACGCCAGGCACTTGAATAATGTCCACCTCGCTAGTTGCGAGACCAAGCGTGTCAAGCTGCGCACCTGTAGGGGTCACGACAGTAACACGATGGCCCAGCGTCGTTAGCGATCGCGCCAAATTTGCGACCGTTAGCTCTACGCCACCGCCTAAGCCAGAACCAAGCGGCCCCACGGGTGTAGAGAGAAACAGCAGTCGTAAAGAAGATTTGAGGGAAAGGTTCACAGAGGCGCAGACTGTGTCGGCAAAACGGCGTCAGCCAAACAGCCCTATAGCGCAAATCTATTTGTTTTTGGACCATTGGCAGGCAGCGACTGCGGAGATCCGCCCAAGGAGGAGCGCATATTGGAATCGATGTCTTGGGTCTGGCGAATGCGGTTGAGCTGCTCCAGCGCCCAAGCCGCTGTCTGGCGCACTTCGGGATCTTCATCTTCCTGCGCATGGCCCAGCATTTGGCTGATCTGCACCACCAGCTCGTAGATTCGGGTGAGGTCGCGAATCGCGTTCTTACGAACCTCGGGATTGTCATCTTGGAGGGCAATAGCCAAGGCTCGATTCATGGGGCGCAAAGAGCGCATACCAATTTCTGACAGGGCTGCTAGCACCAGACTCTTTTCCTTGGAGTCGGCGTCAATCATGGCATCTACTAGCGGCTGCACGGCCAAAGAATTACCGCGCTGACCCAGCTCCCAAATCACCTTCCGTCTTTGATGAGGATCGGGGTTGTGAAGATCTTTGATTAGGCCATCGAAAATGTCCGACTGGGCCATGGGAGCAGTGCTCCCTAGCTGACCGCCACCTGATGTTGCTGGAACCCTGGCCATTGCACCGGTCATCGCACCATTGGTGACGCCACCATTGCTAGACGCAGCCATGATATTCTGAGTAGTCCCATTCCCAGAACCAAAGCTAGCGGAACCGTTGGCAACAGCAGAAGGCATAGCGCCGTTACCGCTCGCGGCCTCAGCATCGAGCCCCGCCTCACTCCATTCTTCACCTTCATCCAAGTCTTCTTCAACATCTGACTTGCTTCGATTGGCCATAAAGAAGCCAACCCCAAAACTTGCCAACAGTGCGGCGAGCCCAAGGCTAACGCCCACGGCCTTGACGAGGCCTGAAGTACCTGACTCAGCTCTCTCAGGTTCAGCTGCTGTAGGAGGCTCACTGGCGGGCTCCGAATCAGCGGTAGGAGGCGATGACGTTATGGGCTCCGCCGGGGCATCTGAGGTAGAAGGCTGCTCAGCCGACTCAGGATCAAAGGCTTCTAGAGCTTCCCAAGTAGCGTCGTCTAATCGACCCGTTGGCTCAAATCCCTGATCTTCTTGAAAAGCCACAACAGCGCGCTGAGTAGCCAAGCCATAAATACCGTCAATCGGCCCGCTATAATAGCCGGTCTCTTCCAGCCGATTTTGTAGGGCCCTCACCGCTCGTCCCCGAGCCCCGATAGATAATACGTTGGACGTGGGTGCGTCTGAAGGGGGTGCGTCTTGTGATTGCGCCACTAAGATCGGCGCTTCTGCCACCGCATCGATTGCCGATACAGCCGGAATACCTATTGCACCCAGGCAAGTGAGGAATACTAATGTTGAACGCCGAATCATCGCTATCTTTACCTGCTGTGTTCTAGGGAGCCAGAGACCTCGTTAAAGGCAGATCTCGTATGGGTAACCCCGGAGAGATACAGCTCGCTGTGCCGAAAACCCGGACAAGCAAGCCAGTTTCTTTAGATGGCTACATATCATTAGCTATTGACAATAGAATGCCCGCTGGCATGAAGATTCTTCTAGTGTGACAATAAACTAGTGATTTTCCAGACGCAACCATGGGTAGGCGCATACGGTGCGTAGATACTTGAAAGTATCGTATCGCAAAGCCTCAGTTCGGACGATACCTACGATACAGAGTTGTTCCCTTCTTTACGGGAATCTCGATTAGATTCACGTACTTTTCTTGATATGAGAAAAGTCGTCAGTACCCAAATATTACCCAGAGTGCTCTAAATACCAGCTTTTCAGCGATTGACTAAAGTATGTAGGAGTGTAAGCGCATTAGCATCCATGCCAAAAATGTCCGCTTATCCGTACGGTATTAACCCTCAATCGAGGTCTGTATATGTACAGACCTCAGACGGGAAAGAAAGTAACGCTAAGGTTTGGACTTGGTAACGGTAAGTAAGCGGGAAAACTTTTCGGCCAGCTGAACTCGCTGGTTAATCAAATAGATACTGATGAGCGTGAGGAAAACGCCGGTCCACTGCAAAACGCTTAAGCTTTCTGCCAAGAATAAGGTGCTAAATAGCAACGCGAAAACAGGCGTAAGAAAGGTCAATGCGCTCAGGCTAGTGAGGTTACCTTGAGCTGCTAGGAAAAAGAACACGCCGTAGGCGATCGCACTGCCAAACACCGTGGCGTAGCCAATCTCTAGCCATCCCGTAGCCGACACATTTTGCCAAGTAGACGGCTCACCTATCGCCGAAGCTACAACCAGTGGCAATCCACCGAGGATCATATGCCACCCTGTTGCGGCAACAGGATCCGCCTCCTTAGCTACAAACCGAATCAAAATCGTACCGATGGCCATAGAGAGCGCTGCCATCAGCATTAACCACTCTCCCTGCTGAAATAAAACCGTCCATAGCTCCTGCTCCAATGTCATCACAGGCTCCAGATCAAACCAGTGGCCTTGGAGCAGCGCCAACACCCAGTCATCTGGCAGGCCAATAAAGCTGATCCCCAGTAGACCCACACACAAACCAGACCAGCCCAACGGGCCAATCCATTCCTGAAACAAAAACCTGGCCATAATCGCCACGGCTAACGGCTGCGAATCGATCATCACAGAGCCTAGCCCCGCACCTGTTCGCTCTAGGCCCTTAGCCAAGAATCCTTGAAATAAAGTGCCATCGACCAAAGCAAACAAACTAATCCACAGCCACGCCTTCCAGCCTTTGGGCTGCTCTCGTCCTAGCCAAACAGAGGCCAGCACCACCAAAACACCTGCGGGCAATAGCCGCACACTGGCCAAGAACAAAGGACTGGTTTCGGCCATCACCCCTTTCATCGCCACCATAGACGTCCCCCATAGGAAAAAAGGAGAAATCAGCACGAGCGGATTGGTTAAAAACTTTTCAGCGGCAGTGAGGATAGGAACACGGACGGTTTCTGCAGCAGTCTCACTCGTCAGAGCAACAGAAAGCTCATTTTCTTCAGCGGCTCCACCATTGAGCAAGTCTTTTGCCAGTTCGTTGGCCAGTTCATCAGCCGGTTCGTTGGCAGTAGCGGGGCGAGGATCCATTCGTTCCGGCGGGGTAGGAAAGCGAGCTGCGGCGACAAGCTGAACGCAGTGCCAGAAGCAAGGGTGCAAAAAGCAACAGTGCAAAAAGCAGTGGCGGTCGTGGCAAGGCGTATACTTACTTTAAAGTAATGTTAAGCCCAGCGCACCCTGAGATTTCATGATTTGGCCTTTTAAGCCTCGCTATCGCAAACAAGTCGCCCGAATTGAAATTTCTGGTGCGATCGCTGGCGCAACCCGCAAGCGAGTACTAGAGGCGCTCAAGGAAGTGGAAGAAAAGAAGTTTCCCGCCTTGCTGCTACGTATCGACAGCCCCGGTGGCACCGTTGGCGACTCGCAGGAAATCTACAGCGCCCTTAGAAAGCTGCAAGAAAAGGTCAAAATTGTCGCTAGCTATGGCAATATTTCCGCTTCGGGTGGCGTGTACATCGGCGTAGGAGCCCATCACATCGTTTCCAATCCGGGCACCATTACCGGCTCCATCGGCGTCATTTTGCGTGGAAATAATATAGAGAAACTGCTGGAGCGCGTTGGCGTTTCCTTTAAAGTGATCAAATCTGGTCCTTATAAAGACATTCTTGCCTTTGACAGAGCGCTGACCTCTGCCGAGGAAACGATTCTGCAAGAGCTGATCGACGTGAGCTACGGCCAGTTTGTGCGTACCGTGGCCGAGGGGCGCAACCTAAGCGAGGAAAAGGTGAAAGAATTTGCCGATGGCCGAGTCTTTACCGGTGAGCAAGCACTGGCCTTTGGGATGGTAGACCGCCTAGGCACTGAAGAAGACGCCCGCCGGTGGGCTGCCGAACTCGGTGGGCTCGACCCAGAAAAAGCGGAGTGTTACACCTTTGAAGAGAAGAAGCCGCTGCTCTCCAAGCTACTGCCTGGAAATCGCTCTGCGCTCAGCCTATTGCCAGCGCACATGCCTGCCACCATGGCCCGTCTGGATTTTGAAGTTGCCACCAGTGGCGTGCCGCTGTGGATATATCAGCCACCCATGATGGTTAAATAAAGGAAACATTGAGATAGCAAGGGAAAAAGCGCTGTGAGCGGGCAAATGGACTGGACAATTCGGGCCATTCGAGGGGCAACGACCGTTCCCGAAAACTCGGTAGCGGCGATGGCAGAGGCGGTGAGCGAATTGCTCGATGCGGTGGAAGCGCGCAATGAGCTAGACCCAGACAAGATGGTGAGTGTGACCTTTTCGGTGACGAAGGATTTGGACGCGGTGTTTCCAGCTGCGATCGCCCGCCGTCGTCCTCACTGGGAAAATGTTCCCCTTCTAGACCTACAGCAAATGCACGTAGAAGGTAGCCTACCGCGCTGCATTCGCCTCATGCTCCATATCTACATGCCCGCAAGCACTCTGTCGGTCAATCACGCCTACTTGCGCGGTGCTCAGAAGCTACGCCCCGACCTTTGCCTAGCAGCTGACTAGTGCAGAGTGCAGTAAAAGCGCAAAAAACATAGAAAGCTCCACCGTCTATATGGTGGAGCTTTCTATGTTTTAGCTATGACTACGCGCTGTTGAGCTGTGGTGTCACACTATGTATCTTTCTTCGGTTTGTGATGGAAGCGAATGCCCAAAAACAAATCGTACATAAAGCCAAGGAAATCTTTGGTCTGCATCAAGCCTAGAGACTGAGGGGAGCCCTTCTCATCTAAAAGCGGCTTCATCAGTTCGTAAGTTGGTTTGTACTTGTACCAGGGGATAGAAGGCCAAAGGTGATGAATTAAGTGGTAGTTCTGACCCATTATGAGAAAGTTCAAAATGCTACCGGGGTAAACGCGGGCATTTTTCCAGCGGTTCTGTGCCTTGAATGGGCGATGTGGCAAATAGTCAAAAAACAGGCCTAGGGCAAGACCGACAACCAACGCCGGAGCGAACCAGAAATTAAATAAGTACTCAATAAAGCCAAAGTGATACGCCGCATATACAAAAGCAGCAACCGCCAAGCGACTTAAGAACCACTCCATCAGCTCGTTTTTCTTCCATAGCTTGCGCTGAAAGAAGTAAATTTCGTGATAGAAGAACCGGGCGGCAATTAGCCAGAGTGGGCCACCGGTCGACACGAAGTGGTCTGGGTCGTTTTCTGGATCGTTTACATGTGCATGGTGCTGCAAGTGCACTCGCATAAATACTGGAAAGGTAAAGCCCAACATCAGCGCACTGCCATGGCCGAGCGCTGCGTTAATAGTGGGGTTTCTGTGAGCTGACTTATGAGAAGCATCGTGAATAACCGTGCCTACCAAATGCAAAGACAGCGTATTTAAGGCAAAACAGCACCAGCTTGGCCAATGCCAAAGAAAGTAGCCGATTGTTGAAATTGTTACTAATGAGACCGCCCCGCAAAAAATCAGCAGATTGGGGCTTACACCACCATCGGCGTCTAGAAACCGCTTAGGGACTCGTCGGGTAACCACCAGAGGTTTTACTGGGGGTTCTACTGCCGCCGACACCATACTTTCGCTCCTTTACACCGCATTTTGAATTTTCTACAGTCTTCGGTAGTATACGCTACCTGAGATGAATAATAAAGTTTTGTGACGTTATTAATGAGCCATCACCTTGCATGGAGGTTAAGCTCAGTGACTCATCACAACTGGAGCTACATGACTGAGTCTGCAACGGATATGCTTAATGCGATTTAATGCGATCGCGCGCTTACTCGGTACCATTGCCCATAAAATACAGCATTAACCGCCTCGCTCATTTTTCTTTTTTTGAACAATAATTTCAACAGGATTCCCTAACTATTCTCCAGGCATCTTTATGTACATTCTTCAGGGATAAAACTTGTTAAGGCAGCGGCAAGTTTATTGAGGAGCAACTGCCGTCGATAGGGCCTCGCAATGGTATCGTTTGAGCAGACTTTTGTCCTTGTATTTTCACTGATAAACGTATGCGATTTTCCCTGGGAAAGGTTCCACCAGCGCGCCCTGCCCTGCGCCGAACTAAAATCGTCGCTACTATTGGTCCTGCCACTCAAGATGCGGAAACGCTCAGAGCATTAATCGAGGCAGGGGCCACCACCTTGCGGCTCAATTTTTCCCACGGTGACCAAGAAAACCACCGCCGAAACATTCAGCTAATCCGTCAGCTTTCGTTTGAATTGCAGCAGCCTGTCGGCATTTTGCAAGACTTGCAGGGGCCAAAAATCCGCCTAGGAAAATTTGAAGCAGGCTTTATTCACCTCGCGAAGGGTGACAGCTTTATTCTAACGAGTCGCCAAATTCCCGGCACGAAAAAGGAAAGCTCTGTCACCTACGAGCCACTGGTAGAAGAAGTCCCCAATGGGGCCACCATTTTGCTTGACGATGGCAAAGTAGAAATGAAGGTTGTTGGCAAAGACATGGAGAACCACAACCTCATTTGTGAAGTCGTGGTAGGCGGCAAGCTCTCCAACAGTAAAGGCGTCAACTTTCCGGGCGTATACCTCTCGATCAAGGCACTGACTGAAAAAGACAAAGAAGATCTTCAGTTTGGACTGAATCAAAATGTGGATTGGGTAGCGCTCAGCTTTGTGCGCAATCCGCAGGACGTACTGGAGATTAAAGAAATTATCCAGAACTCCACAAATCGGCGTGTACCCGTCATCGTCAAGATTGAAAAGCATGAAGCCATTGAGCAAATGGACGCTATCTTGTCGCTCTCTGATGGGGTGATGGTAGCGCGAGGTGACTTGGGTGTGGAGCTGCCCGCAGAAGATGTACCGGTGCTACAAAAGCGTCTGATCTCGACCGCAAACCGACTAGGCATTCCGGTCATTACTGCCACGCAGATGCTCGATAGCATGGTGGAAAGCCCTCGCCCTACCAGAGCGGAAGTCTCTGACGTAGCCAATGCCATTTTTGATGGGACGGATGCGGTGATGCTCTCGAATGAAACGGCAGTGGGAGAGTTTCCAGTGGAGGCCGTAGCGACTATGGCCCGCATCGCCAAACGCACCGAGCAGGAGCAGATGGAACGGCTGGTGGAAGATCGAAACAAAAGCCACACCATTCCTAATGCGATTAGCCAGGCGGTAGGACAAATTGCTAACCAGCTGGGGGCATCGGCGATTATGACGATGACTCGCAGCGGTGCTACGGCTCGCAATGTATCGAAGTTTCGCCCCAAAGCACCTATTTTGGCAGTGACGCCTCTGGTGGATGTTTCTCGTCAGCTACAGATGGTGTGGGGCGTCAATCCACTGTTGGTGGTTGACTTGCCTTCTACCGGGCAAACCTTTCAGGCGGCAATGAACGTGGCACAAGAAGACGGTCTGCTGAACGATGGCGACCTGGTAGTCATGACAGCAGGCACTTTGCAGGGTGTCTCTGGCTCCACCGACTTAATTAAGGTGGAAGTGGTCACCGCTGTACTGGGTAAAGGTCAGGGTGTTGGAGAAGGTTCTGTCAGCGGGAGAGCGCGGATTGCGCACGATACAGCGGCAATTCAAGACTTCCACACGGGAGAGATTTTGGTGGTGCCGCGCACGAGTGCGGACTATGTAGATGCGATTCGCCGGGCGGGTGGCATTATTACCGAGGACTCTAGCCTAACTAGCCACGCGGCGGTGCTGGGTTTGCGGTTAGGAATCCCAGTAATTGTAGGTGTGGAGAAAGCGACAGAAATTATTCGCAATGGCACGATTGTGACACTCGATGTGAGTAAGGGTGTGGTGTGCTCCGGGACGTTTAATGCGCCTCAGGAAGAAGTCGCACTGGTATAGAGAAGTATAGAGAAAGTGTTGTAGAGAAGAACCTCTGCATTTTTACGGAAACGCTCAAAGTTTTCTTGGTGTAACCATCAAGCAAATCCATCAACTTTTGGGTGTTTTAGCGATGAAATCAGTAGCTTTTATCTCAATGACAGTTTTGAGTGCGATCGCTGGATTGAGCCTAGCTCAACCGGCAAAAGCAGAGTCTCGCGACTCTTTTTGTGGATACATTCCCGACTCACCTCTGCAAACCTCGATTCTGACACCTTGCACCTATTCTCAGGAACGAGATGCTGTGGAGATTAACTGGGAAGAAGGCGATCTTCATACCCGATTTGAATCGGTAGATGCGAAGCCAGGGCTCTATATCGACCAGGCGGGCGGTATGGTGTATGCCCAGAGAAGTCATATCGGCGCAGATGCGCAGTTTCGACTAGAGCGCGGCACCGTTTTGGTGTACTGGCACGCGCCTAGTGAGTCTTAGTCGTGAGTCGTGACGGGCTGCTAGCTGTGGTAAAAGGCAGGGGAGCCACGGAAAATGCGATCGCGTTGTCCCTGAGCCAGTCTTGATGAGCCATTTCCACGATCAGCAATCGGTGCATCGTTCCTTTCGTAGGGAGAGTTGGAGATGGTAACGAAGGTGTGGTTTGCTCGGTCGTAGGTGAGGACGGTGCCGTCGACAATGTTGTAGATCCAACCGTGGAGTTGGACTTCGTTGCGGTGGAGGTGCGATCGCACAGAAGGATATGTCTTCAAATTATCAATCTGCGTCAGCACATTCTCAGCCACCAGCGTCGACAGCTTTTCTGCCTTGGGCAAATGACTATAGTGCTCTTCAACCAGCTCACGCGTCGCCTCGGTGTGCTTCAACCAGTTGTATACCAAAGGCATTTTTTCTTCTAGCTCACCTACCTGCAATAGGCCTTTCATTGCACCGCAGGTGGTGTGCCCACAAATCACAATATGCTGAATATCAAGGGACTTGATAGCGTACTCAATGGTGGCCCCTTCGCCACCATTCGTTGCGCCATACGGCGGCACGATATTGCCCGCATTGCGAATTACAAATAAGTCGCCTAGGTCAGACTGGGTAATCAGCTCTGGCTGCACGCGAGAATCTGAGCAGGTGATAAAGAGCACACGTGGATGCTGACCTTGGGAAAGTTCTTTTAGCAACTCTTGGTGCTGGGGAACATAGCTACTTTGAAACTCGCGTAGCCCTTTAATCAGGTCTTTCATAGCGTTTCTCTATCCTGCTTCTCTATAATCTCACGACAGGTAACTTTCACAGTTCTGAAAACCTGTTGAGATTTATCGAAATGTTTGAACACCCGCTTAATTTTCGCCTGACTCTTTCAGCATCTTCAAAATGTATTTCACAAGGCGTTATTAGTTACTTTTGAATCAAGAACTACCTATGAGACTCCTAATATGAATGCTTCTTCACGACCAGCAGCGGCCAGATAAACCCTTTGCCAACGCTGATATTGGTCTTGATGCCAGCTATCTTGACTGCTCACGTTTGGAAACAGCTGTTGGGAACTCCATTGGGCCATCACTGATGCGCCTTCTTTTACTATCGATGGGGAAATCAAGCCGAGAGCCGATTCTCCAACAGGGGGATTCTGACCCGGTCGCCTCCAATTTGGATGAAGGATACCATCGCCCCACATTATCTTAGAGACCATCTTTGTAGCAGTACCAGGGCGTTTCTTTTCTAGTGCCTGTTGGAGATTTGTCTCTATCGCCAATGAACACTTCTCTAGTGCTACCACTCTCTTTTCGATAGATGGGTAGTCAGCACAGGTTTTTTCGAGGATTGAGAAAAACGAATTAACAGATTGCGCTGGCTTTGAGCCAAGCGCTGATGGATTGTACTCCAGCAAGCTTGCAATGCTTTCCTGCATATCCGACATTGAAGATACAGAAGGTTGATAGAGCTCTCGGCCATAGGAGATGAGGAAGCTCATCAATGTGTTGAGGGCTACATCCTCCTGGAGAGAGCGATACAGTCCACTCTGCGGAGGAATAGCCCAGTAGATGATGCGGACGCCCATTGCCGACTTCTCCTGTTATCTAGCCTGATTATTCCGTTAAACCAGTTGTTGCCTTCGATTCTCTGCTTCCTGGCGGCGGTTTTCTAGATAACTGTCTAGCTGTAGACGGTGCGTGAGGCAGTATGCGATCGCAGCATAACTATCCAACAGCTATAACAAGTATTGACAGCCTGTAGTCTAACTAAGTACCAATAACGGACGAACTAGACCGCAATACTGGTGTGTTAAACTCAATGATGGCTTGAGCCACTCGCTCTGCTTCTGCCTGTAACGCAACATTAGTCTCATCTAGCAGCTGCCAGATATGCTGCAACAATTCTTCGGTGCCTTGACGGCTGACGGCGGAGATACAGAAGACTTTTTCTTCGCCTGAGATGCGGCTTAGCTCAGAGGCAATTTCGTCGACTTCCTCGTCTAA
>JBHJIY010000076.1:0-22968 GCA_050042985.1 Phormidesmis sp.
GCAAGTGCTCAGTTTGTCGTTATCACAACTACATATAGTGACAACTGTGAGGAACAACAAGTTAGCTGTTGTTGTGCTTTTTGGCATCTGCCTCATCAGTAGAAAACAAGGTCATAACAGCAACAGAAGCCGCCTACACAAAACAAGCATATGAATCAACAACTCATCGTATCGAGAGAGCACAGCACTCTCTTGACAGTTCGTCTTGCCCTAAAAAGAACGCTAGTTCGAGGGGACCTAACGCAGGTCAATTTAGCAGCGTGTGGTGGCTAGCACCATGCTTCGAATATTCTTTCGTAAAATCAGCACTCAAAAACCATACACCAAAGAACTGATCGCGCCTGGCACTCTCATCATTGGGCTAGTGTGTCTGCTGAGGGTGAGCAGTCTGTTGCAGACGCAAGAATGGATGGCACTAGACACATTTTCTCGCTACTGCTCAGCGCAAAATCATCCTGCGCGCATTACGCTGGTCACCATAGACGAGCGCGATTATCAGGCCACAGGCTTTCCAATTTCGGCTGATGTTTTAGCAAAAACGCTAACCAATCTTCAAATGTACAATCCCAGAGTTATTGGGCTCGATATCTTTCGAGACTTACCTCAAGGAGAAGGTCAAAATATGCTCCGAAAAGTGTTAGCCACCACACCCAATGTCATTGCCGCAGAAGTGGCACTCAGCGACGATGACATGATGCTCGTACAGGCACCCGAAGGTGCGCCTGCTCAGCAGGTTGGATTTGCTGACATCGTGGTAGACACAGACGGTAAACTCAGAAGGCTTGTGTTGAGCGCAGAGAATGAACAGGGTGTCAAAAAAGATTCTCTCGCTTTACTGCTGGCAAAACAGTACCTCACAGCCGAGAATATTGAGCTAGATACGATGAAACTGCCAAGATTTCATCCTAATTCTGGTGGATACATCCGAGCAGACGCAGGCGGTAAAAACACGGCCAGAGAAAACAACAGTGCTCAGATGCTGCTCAACTTTTGTATGTTGCAACAGCCCTACGAAACCATCGCACTGAGAGATGTTTTGTCAGGCGATATAGAATCGAGCAAGCTACAGGATCGTATTGTCCTCATCGGCAAAACGGCAACCCAAGCCAAAGACAGCTTCATTACCTCAGCCGTCAGCCAAACCCTCTATTCACAGCAAGTCTCTGAATGGCCCTACCCAACCAAAATTATTTACGGCGTAGAGATTCACAGCCACGCTACAGAACAAATCATTGGCACAGCACTTGGGATGAATTGCGCCCTGGAAACTTGGACAGAAGCCGGTGAATATCTCTGGATAGTCGCGTGGGGCCTAGTAGGAATGACAACTAGCGTGCTGCTGCGATCGCCCTGGAAAAGTGTCATCACGCTCCTAGCCGCAACCCTAGTACTCACGCTGCTAAGCTACTACCTACTCACCGAAAGTGTTTGGACGCCCGTCATCCCCAGCACACTGGCACTATGCAGCGCCGGCCTCATTACCGCCTTCTTCGATCGCGAAATGCGCTTTGAGCTAACCCAGCGACGAGCCACCATCGAACGCACCTATGAAGCAGTGCACAGCGGCCCACTTCAAAGACTTGCTGATATCTCTCGCAGTGTAAAAACACATCCTCTAGCAACAAACGAACAGCTACAGCAACAGCTCACCGAGCTTGACAACGAAATGCGTAATATCTTTGCTCGTATGCGCCAAGACACCATTGCTAAGCGCTACAGACTATACCTAGATGAAACAACCTTGATTGACTTACAGGCTCCGCTGAGTGATTTGCTCTACCGAGTATACGAACACAGCATTCGACAAAATCTTCCTGGCTTTGAGAACATGCAAACGTATATTACGCCCATCTTTGAAACATTTGGCGAAACATTTAAGGGGAAACCGTTCAGCATTGAGATAAAAAGAGGACTTTGTTTGTTCTTGCAAGAGGCTTTGCTAAATGTCGGTAATCATGCCATCGGGGCGACTAGGCTAGATGTCGTCTGCCTCGCCGAGAGCAACATCTATCGACTGCAAATTATTGACAATGGCGTTGGGCTAGAAGCCCGTAGCGTTAACCGGCAGGGAACGTATCAGGCTATGGCGATCGCTAAGCAGCTCGATGGAAGGTTCCGCAGAAGCACCAGCCGCTTTTCCGCTGACTTTTCTAATGATTTTCCCGATAGTCGCCCTGGCAGCTATTCAACCAATGAAGAGGAAAGAAGAGCTTCTAAACAGCTAGGCACACGCTGCGAGTTAACCTGGCCGAAATAAAAACAACATCGAACCCGTCGCAAAAACCAGCGGTCAAAAGACAAACCTCTCAAAAGATCAAAACCAAAAATTGTTCACGTTCTCCAAAAAAGCTAGACTCATACTCAACTAAATTTTCGCCTTCACATGACGCATCCAGTAGAACAACAAACAACTCCTCATCATTTTCTGGTGATTGACGATCACGAGGCGATTTTAGCTGGAATAGTTTCTGGCTTACAGAATCGTTACCCTACAGCCGAAATTGTCACAGCTAAAGATGTGGAATCGGCGGAGCAAGCGCTATCGCGGCAACAGCCAACTTTTGTAATTGTTGATTTGATCCTACCAGTACAGCCCCAGAAGCTACCTAGTGCCCAGGCAGGCATTCAGCTTTTGGAACAGCTTATTAACAGCGAGCTTGCACCTAGTCTCATGGTGCTCAGTATCAACACGCGGCCTCTCATTCGACTAAAATCGGCAATCAATGCTTATCAGGGTGGGTTTGTTGCACTCAATAAGAGCGCGACATTACAAGACATTTTGAATGCTGTTGATATTGCACTACGAGGGTCTATTTATTTACCGCCAGAAGTGCGATCGCGGCCTGAGTTTGACCAAAGATGGCTACAGGTACTAACGCTAAAGTACGAAGAAGGGCTGTCGGATAGAGCGATCGCACAGGCGATGGGAATTAGCGATCGCACCGTTCGCAACTACTGGAGCCGCATACAAGACGCCCTGAATGTATACGATGATCCCCAAAGAGATCTGCGCATGCAAATACAACAAGCTGCTCGAAAAGCGGGCCTTGTCGCCTAATACGCACGCTCGACAGCGTGTCTAATCAGTTCACTTTTGTAAGGAAACCTTAAGTTTTTTAATGAGGGCAGCATCAGAAAGCTCAGGTTACGTGCTGCTGACATAAGCGCTAATGTAGAGCCAACAGGCGATCAAGCAGAGCTATAAAGTCAGTATATACCGAATTCTTTGGTCATCATTTCCTCAAACTTTCCAAAATCGGAAAGAGACTTACCCATTTATTTCATGTTTTTTAATGGGGTGTAAGGCAAAATAGCAACACACTTAGGTAGGAAGAGAATGCTTTTAAAGGTACGCGAGAGTTCAGGCACGCGCTCCCTCAAGCGGGATATTCGTCCTAAGCTCAAACACATCATGATTATTGCCGACGAGCCAGAACTTGCGGAATCTCTACAGATAGATCTCCACAGCGAGGGCTACCAGGTAAGCGTAATTAACGACGGCCTGCGGGGACTGCTAACCGCCAAGCGAGTAGCAACAGATTTGGTAGTCGTTGGGTGGTCGCCACCTAGGCTATCTGGATTGGAAGTCTGCCGTCGCTTGCGCACAGGGCAAAGCGAAGAGCCGATTATTCTCCTCACCCAAGCAGACAGCCCAGAAGAAAGAATCGCCGGGCTAGAAGCCGGTGCAGACGACTGCATTTCTATTCCTTTTGATCCCGAAGAATTTGTCGCCAGAATTCACGCTAACTTGCAGCGCCGAAGCCCAACCGACTCTCAAGCTTCTATTTTACGGTGCGCTGATATGCAGCTCAATCGTAAAACGAGAGAGGTCTTTCGGGGCGTAGGCGAGGCCTCTCTCAGCGGGAAACAGTTAATTCGGCTTACAGCCAAAGAATTCGATCTGTTGGAATATCTTATGAGCCACTATTTTCAGGTGCTCACCCGCGCACAAATCTTGGAGAATGTGTGGGGCTATGAATACTCTGGTAGCTCGAATATTATTGAAGTGTATATTCGATATCTGAGGCGCAAGCTAGAGGTTCGCGGTGCAGCTAGACTGATTCATACCGTACGCAGTGTAGGATATATTTTCCGAGAAGAAAACACAGGCTGAAAAGACTGGATAGAGAATTAAACACCGATACAAAAGACACTGTTCAGTCTCTATCTCTAGAGGCTGGACAGTGTCTTAGATCTAATAAAAGATTTAACCAAACAGTGCTTAAGCAATTGTCATAGCCACTATTAGTAAATGGCTATGACAATCTTCTGTATCAGCAAAAAGACTACTTAGTCTGGTTATCCAAGTGCTCTAGGCGGGTCTCTTGAACGTTGTCAACGCTCTTTGTTTGGTTGTCGAGATGCTCAATACGACGCTGATGCACGTCTTTGCCACCTGCAACTTCCTTTAGTTGATCTTCGGATAGTTCTTCATTCTGTGTGACCTTCTTATCTTGTTCTGCCATGGTTGAGTACCTTGCGAGTTGTTCTGGATTAAAACGACTGTACTGAATTAGCACCGCTCAAAACATACGACTGCTTGAGTAGCATAAAACAGCGTCAAAGAGTATCGAACAGCACTCCCTTTGCTGCCTCCTATCAACATGTTGACATTATCAACTATTGATTATCATCGGCATTGGAGCGAGATAAGAACAAACAAAATGATATGCTGCCACTTATCTTGTTCGTTCACCTTTCACACAAAAACAATAACGTTTGCATCAAGAGAGAAACACACATCAGCAACATCTCTTAACTTCTATGAAAATATCTTTAAGAGTTTATGAGAAGGAGATTAGCAAGTCGTGAGAATATTTACATGAATGTTCAAGTTTTATCTTTACTCTCATTTTTGCCACTAACGGATGTGCTAGCTTTCTTAGAAAGAGCGATACACTGAAAAGTAGCGATACACTCTCTTCAAAGCAGAGCATCTAGACTGCGAACAAAACGTCTCAACAATAAACAATCCTCCAGCTATGTCAGATATCTTGCTTCGCGAGCTAAGTAATACCGATATTGATTGGCTGGTCACCAGCGGAGAACGGCGTACCCTAGCGGCTCAGACTATTCTTGTCATGCCAGAAGAAACGCTAGACGTCCTCTATGTGGTATTAGAAGGTTCACTGGCGATGAGCGCACCCTGTAGTGGCCGTGAGTTTGCGCATCTCTCTCGGGGCGATCTTTGCGGCATCGGGTGGCTATTCAAAACTAAGCCCGTTAGCGTTACGACGGCAACCAGTGAGGCAGTGGTGCTGGCGGTGCCCAAAACTGCGATCACAGCTAAGCTCCGTAGCGATAATAGCTTTGCGGCTCACTTTCACAGAGCGATCGCACTCATCATGTCCGAGCGCATCCGGCGACAGTTTGAAGCCGCCCAGCAGCTAGATAGCAGCAAAGCCGAACTGCTGCGCTACCAGTCTGGCGAGCGGGTAAAAGAGGCGCTGTTTGTATTTGGAGAGCTGCGCGATAGCGATATCGATTGGATGCTTAGCGCTGGGCAAATAGAAAGGCTAGAAGCCGATAAAGTTCTTTTGAATATGGGTCGCCCAGTGGATGCGCTCTACACCGTACTCGATGGTCAGTTTGCGATCGCAACCACCGACCAGCCCTGCGATCCTCTATCGACCTGCTCTCACGGCCTAGAAGAAGCCGCCAAGCAGCAAACGTTTATTCCACTAGCTCACATTTCTAGAGGCGGCCTGCCGGGCATCATTTCCTTTCTCGACTTTCAGCCCCTACCCGTGAGAATTCACGCCACAAAAAACGCCAAGCTGCTGAGTATTTCTCGCCAAAAAATGGTCATCAAACTCCAGGAAGACTTGGGCTTTGCCGCCAGATTTTACCGAGTAATTGCCACGCAAACCGCGCAGCTGCTCTCTTCTATTACGGCCACTGAGTGCAGGCAACAGTCTGCAACCGAAGATGAGCTATCCAGCGGCGAGTTCGATGACGAATTGGATATGGAAGAATTGCAGCAAGCATCGGAAGGTGCAGCCAAGTTCGACTGGATGCTGAAACAGTTAAGAGTAGAGGCATAAAAATACTATGGACAACAACAGTATTTTTCGCAAAGAAGCGTTGGAGCGGCTCTCTTCGCCCGAGCAGCTCGACCAGCTGATGAAAATTGTGACGCCACGCAGCTTGCTGCCGCTGTTGGCACTAGGTAGCTTGCTCGGCTGCGGACTAATCTGGAGTGTGGTGGGTAGAATTCCTGTGACCACCACTGGTCAGGGCGCACTAGTACACGCCGATACTGTAGAAAATATGCTGCCCGAAAACGACTTTGACATGTCACCCACACAGATCATAGGCGTGGCGTACTTTAGTGCAGGCGAGATTGCCCAAATCCAACCGGGTATGCAGGTATTGCTCATTCCAGATATCGATGGCGCTCAAGTAGCCGGTGGGCTTGAGGCGGAGGTGTTATCGGTCTCTCAGCCATCAGTCACCACCATCGAAGCGGCCAGAGAAAGCAGGCTAGAAGACAGCTATGTAGAGGTGTTGACCATTCCTCGCCAGGATAAAGAAGGAGACTATTACTGGTCTACTGGGGAAAGCAATATGGCTCCGATTGCGGGAATGCCTGCGATCGCTCGTATCACCCTTCAAGAAAAAGCACCTATCAGCTTTATCTTCCCCTTTCTAGCCCCATCAGCTCATTAAAAGGAACAGCTCACATGGCACGCGCTAAAACGCCGACCGTTTTACAGATGGAAGCCGTTGAATGTGGCGCGGCGGCCCTCAGCATGATTCTTGGGTACTACGGTCGTCACGTACCGCTGGCCGAGTTGCGGCAGGGGTGCGGGGTCTCACGCGATGGTGTGACAGCCGCGAATGTGTTGAAAGCTGCTCGCAACTATGGCCTGGTTAGTAAGGGCTTCAAAAAGAGTATTGACGCGCTAAAACAGCTGCCGCCGCCTTTTATAGTCTTCTGGAATTTCAATCACTTCTTGGTCGTCGATGAGATCAACGAGAGCTATGTCAGGCTAAACGATCCAGCGCTGGGGCCTCGTAAAATCACACCGGCTGACTTTGATGCAGGCTACACCGGCATTGCGCTCACCTTCGAGCCAGGAGACTCTTTTCAGAAAGGGGGGCGTCGACCCAGCGCTATTCAAGGTCTCAAACGTCGATTGAGTGGCTCAATTGGGGCCTTAGTTTTCTGTACAGCAGCAGGCTTTCTCCTCGTGCTGCCAACCTTGGCACTCCCTGCTTTTAGCCGAATTTTTATCGACAATGTGCTGCTCGCCAAACGGCTAGACTGGCTACCCTATGTCCTATTGGGGATGGGTCTCACCGTTTTGCTACAGGCACTGCTCACAGGACTTCAGCTACGCTACTTACGAGCGCTAAGGATCAAGCTGTCGGTAGGGATGACCAGCCGATTTGTATGGCATGTGTTGCGGCTGCCGGTGGGATTTTATGCGCAGCGATTTGCGGGAGAAATTAGCGATCGCATTGATCTTAACGATGGGGTTGCTGGCGTGCTTTCTGGCAGGCTGATCACAACGGCTATCAGCATGGTGATGATTGTGTTCTATGCGATCGCCATGCTGCAATATGACGTGCCCCTCACCCTGATTGTTGTCTCCTTTGCCGCTATTAATATTGCTACCTTGCAATGGGTCTCTCGCAGCCGCACCGACGCCAACCGCCGTCTCGCACAGGAGTACGGCAAGGCTTCGGGCGTGAGTATCGCCGGACTCCAGAGTATCGAAACGCTGAAGGCATCTGGCTTAGAGTCGGACTTTTTTGCTCGCTGGGCTGGCTACTACACCAAGGCGACAAATGCCCAGCAAGAGCTAGGCCTAGCCAATCGACTACTGGGGTTGCTGCCTTCTCTGCTAAACACCTTGGCCGCTTTGGCACTCTTAATTATCGGAGGCTGGCGGGTGATTCACGGCAGTCTGTCGATTGGTATGCTGATCGCTTTTCAGCTGTTGATGCAGAGCTTTCAAGGTCCGGTGAGAAACTTACTTGGGTTTGCAAATACATTACAGGTGTTGCAGGGGAGTTTGGAGCGGCTAGACGATGTGTTGGAAAATGAGGTGGATACGGTTTTTGAGGGAGGCGTGACTTCGACTACGCTCAGCCACCGGGCAGATAGTCATAGGTTGTTGAATAAAGAGAGTAGTCAAAAGTTGTTTCGGTTGTCTGGGGAGATAGATATTCGAGAACTCTCTTTTGGCTATAGTCCTTTGGATGCACCGTTGATTGAGGATTTTAATCTCTCCATTGAGCCAGGTCAGCGGGTGGCGTTTGTAGGCGGCAGTGGCTCAGGGAAGTCTACTCTGGTGAAAGTGATTGCGGGTCTATATCAGCCATCTGCGGGGGAAGTGCGGTTTGATGACGTTCCTCGAAAAGAGATTTCTCGGGCGGTGCTGACAAACTCAATTGCGATGGTGGAACAGGAGATTTTACTCTTTGCGGGCTCAGTGAGAGATAATCTTACGCTATGGGATAGCACCGTACCGGATGAACAGCTTCAAAAGGCCTGCCAAGATGCGGAGATTGAGGAGGCTGTTTTGGCGATGCCCTACGGCTACGATGCGCAGCTGCTAGAAGGCGGGCAAAACCTGAGCGGCGGACAGCGGCAGAGATTGGAGATTGCGAGATCTCTGGTCGCGAATCCTTCCATCCTCATTATGGACGAGGCGACTAGCGCGCTGGACTCTGAGACAGAGAAAAACATCGATCGCAATCTGCGGCGTAGAGGCTGTACCTGCTTAATTGTGGCGCATCGATTGAGTACGATTCGTGATGCCGACGAAATTATTGTGTTGGAGAGAGGACAGGTTGTACAGAGAGGAACGCACGACCAGCTGTGGGCACAAGAAGGGCACTACGCATCGTTGATTCGGCAGTCGGGCAGCGCAGTATAAAAAATGGTCAGAGCCAAAGTCCGCCTAATATCGAAATTCCCGTCATTATAAAAACAGCCATGACATCTACCTATTCACGCACAACGCCAACAGATTCTCTGACAAATATTCCGCGTGCCCTAGCGGGAAATGAAACGTTTCGGCTAGAGAAATCTGGAGAGATTTGGCAGGTAGAAACCGGCAGCGTCGGCATCTTTGCAGTGGCGTGGCAGCACGGTGAGCTAACTGGGCCTAGGCGATATCTGTTTACGGTGTCGGCGGGTGAATACATTTTAGGCTGTGTGCCTGCTGCCTATGGATTAGTTGCGATCGCATTCGAACCCACCCAATTAATCCCCTACCCCGGCTCAAAATCATCCCTCCCTCAAAATATATCTAACTGGTTCAACCAGTTCAGCACGATTGAAGGCTTCCCGCATCAGCTGACGCCTGTAGAACCCAACAGCTCCCAGCACATTTCGCTGGGAGCTGGCCAACAGTATGCGTCGGCGGAGAAGATTGTATGGATGCAAATCAAAAGCCCAGAGCGCGGTACGGCAAAATGGCTCAGCTCAAAAGACATGCCTATCACGCCAAAAGCAGGATATTTTCCTATCGGCCAAGGAACGTGGATAGAAGCAACAGATGCTATAGAGATTGAAATCCGTGACTTAGCGAAGTTGACAGACGCCAATGAAACGGCAAAAGGCATTGAGCTGTTTCATCGGCACGCCCTTACAATCATCAAAGAAATTATTTCAGAGAGAACTCAGCGGGACTTACAACAGTTTCAAAATCGGCAGCAGCTAAACGAGAAAACCGCTGAATCGACCCTAAAAGGACTCGCCTCACTGCTACAGACCGAAGACGACAGCTACCTCGTAGCCCAAACGCCGCTGCTTGTCGCCGCAGGTGCGGTGGGTCATGCACTGGGGGTAACCGTATCTGAGCCCAACGACTCGGAAGACTTGCAGAAGGTAAAAGAGCCTCTAGAAGCGATCGCCCGTGCCTCTCAGCTACGCCTCAGACAAATTCTATTGCGTGGCGCTTGGTGGAAACAAGACAGCGGGCCTATGGTGGTATACACCCGCGAAGATCAACAGCCTATGGCACTTCTGCCAGTGAAAAATAGCCAATATGAGCTGCTAGACCCGATCACGCTTAAAAGAGAAGCCGTCACCGAAGCAGTAGCCAACCGTCTAGACCCTAGAGCATTTATCTTCTACAGGCCCCTACCCGAAGGGAAGCTCAACGCCCTTACGCTGCTAAAGTTTGCCTCTCGCGGGCATCGGCGAGATTTATGGATGATTTTGGCAACCGGCGTAGTGATGAGCCTCCTCGGGATGACCATCCCTCAGGCAACAGCCGTTTTAATTGACGATGCCATTCCCTATGGCAACGAGAGTTTGCTATTACAAATCGGCTTTGCCTTGCTGGCCGTTGCATTCGGTCGGGCTTGCTTTCAGTTTGCACAGGCGATCGCAGCCATGCGCATAGAAACCAGCTCCGATGCCACACTCCAAGCCGCCGTCTGGGACCGGCTGCTAAAGCTACATCCATCCTTTTTTCGAGACTATGCCACCGGAGACTTGCAGGCCAGGGTCTCTAGCATCAACACCATTCGCCAAAAGCTAAGCGGTACCGTTCTAGATGCTATGCTCTCAGGCGCATTCGCACTGCTAAACCTGGGTCTGTTGTTTTACTACAGTGCCAAGCTAGCCGTGCTTGCTCTGTTCGTAGCACTCATAGTAGTCAGCGTTACGATTATCTCTGGCACACTTCTGCTGAAAAAACAGCGCCCGCTGCTGGCACTAGACGGTGAAATTTATGGCCTGATGGTACAGCTAATCAACGGCGTTTCCAAACTGAGAATCGCGGGCGCAGAGCCCCGTGCCTTTGCCCAATGGGGTCAAAAGTACCAGGAGCAGCTGCGGCTCGACACCAGCACCCAAAAGGTAGAAGACGCCGTCGATATTTTCAACACGGCGATGCCAACCATCACCTCTATTGGCATTTTTGCCCTGGCAACAACCCTGGTCAATCCCACAGGAAGAGAAGGTATTTCTAGCGGTACATTTTTGGCATTTAGCGCGGCGTTCGGCATTTTTATCAGCGGGGCAACCAGCCTCAGCCAGATAGTGATTGAAGTGTTGGAAGTGGTGCCGCTTTGGATGCGATCGCAGCCTATCCTCGCTGCCACCCCCGAAGTCGACACCCAAAAGAATGACCCTGGCCGCCTCACAGGTCGCATCTGCCTCGACCGCGTCACCTTTCGCTACCGCGAAGACGGCCCCCAAATTCTCAGCGACGTCACCGTAGACGCCTACCCCGGTGAATTTATCGCCCTTGTCGGCCCCTCTGGCTCTGGTAAATCTACCGTCCTCCGCCTTCTGCTCGGCTTTGAAACACCGCAGTCCGGAACGGTATATTACGACAACCAAGACGTCTGCGGCATAGACATCGCCGCCGTTCGTCGTCAGCTTGGCGTCGTGCTACAAAACGGGCGCATCAACGCAGGCTCTCTGTTTGAAAATATCTCCGGCGGCGCACTCATCACCCTAGACGACGCCTGGCGAGCTGCCGAAATGGCAGGCTTTGCCGACGACATCAACAGCTTCCCTATGGGGATGCACACCGTCATCAGCGAAGGCGGCGGCAATCTTTCCGGCGGCCAGCGGCAAAGACTCATGATCGCCAGAGCCCTCGCACTAGGTCCCAACATTCTCTTACTTGACGAAGCAACCAGCGCCCTAGACAACAGAACACAAGCCATCGTCAGCGAAAGCCTGGACCAGCTAAACGTCACCCGCATCGTGGTCGCCCATCGCCTCAGCACTATTCGTAATGCCGACCGCATCTACGTGATTAAAGCAGGCCGGGTCGTGCAGCAAGGAAGCTTCGACGAGCTAGCTCAGCAGGAAGGCGTATTTAAACAGCTGACTAAACGGCAAATGGCTTAAAAGGTACTCCGAGGGGTGCTGCGATCACCTAAAGCTGTAACCAACAATAGGATAGTCTCTCAACAAACAGTAGGCTCGACTCTGGCCGTTGTATGCTAATGACTGTGTGTCGGTGACTATGTAAATAATGCACACAATTTTGACGCAGGATCTATCAATCCCATGCATTCTAGAAGTGGATGACGTATCTGCCGATATTTGCTGATCTGTCACCGGGTGAATGGATAAATAGCGGTACCACTGGTATCGCGCTAACCGAATTACCATCGTGTTATGAAAAATTGGCTTGCAGTTTTCATAGGAGCTATGGTTGCAGCTCCAATCTATAGCGTCGTTTCGTCTATCCCTACAAAAGCAGGACCCTCTATTGACGAAGCCACTATCGATCTAGCTTCTGAGAATGAAGCAATCGCCGATACCGATACATCGGTTAGCGAAGCAGCTAGTGAGCCTAAGCCTATTTCTTTCGTTTGCGATCGCAGTACCGATATCCCGACAACAGTCGCCCGTTCATCAGAATCGACCATTCCAATTTTACGGTGGGACGCAGACGAAATCGGCCACGAAGATAGTCCACAAATTGACTGCGAAACGGGCAGTGAAAGATTTCAATCGGCTTACGATAGTAGCCTACTTACCTACATCACCACCGGGAGAATGGACGGCCAGCTGGTAGTTTGCGCGGCAGAAGCAACTGGCGAACGCTGCCTAATCCGCCTCTTGGATCTCGACATAGCCGCCAACAGAACGCCCCGAGAAGCTCTTCAACAGGTACTACACATTCGCCTACCGACCAGTGGCCCTATCGACGAAACCGGCCCTCGTCCTTACATCAGCTTTGAGCGCTATTTCAACGGCGGCTACGAAAGCACCGACAACAGCACACGAGAGCAGCACCTCTGACAAAATCCAAGTTCCGAACCGACTGACCTGAAAATCCTCAGACGTAAAAAGCAATGATTAAAATCTCTCTTTTACACTTTGGGCTAACCGCAAGCGCATTTATCGCCAGTCTCGGAGGAGTCGCCCTTTCTCCTAGACTGGCGCTTAGTCCTGCTGATATCGACACCTTAGCAGAACCCACGACGGTTAGAGTGCAGGGACAAAACCCAGGTTCTGGGGTCATTTTCAACAGACAAGGTGATCGCTACTCTGTTTTAACGGCAAAGCATGTGCTGGCCACCCCGGATGAATACGAAATTGTCACTAGTGACGGCAGCATTCACACGCTCGACTACAACAATGTGCATCCAGTCGCTGACATCGACTTAGCAGTGGCTGAATTCGAGAGCAGTCAAAATTATCAAACTGCAACCTTGGGTGATTCGGACCAAGTCTTTAGAGGCGATTCTGTATTTATTGCCAGCTGGCCTCATGCCGGGCGGGCGCTACCGTATATTTATCAGTTCATCACGGTGAATGTCTCGTCGAAAGCGCCTGTATCCACCGGGTACGAGCTGGTGTACACCGGTACCACTCGGCGGGGCATGAGCGGCGGCCCTGTTTTTGACAGTGACGGCGAGGTCGTGGGCATTCATGGGCGAGCAGAAGGTGTCGAACTCTTTGAGCCTAACTCCGGGGAAATCATCACCGTCGGCGATGACTTTAGCTTGGCAGTCCCTATCAATAATTTTTTAACCAGTGCAGATGATCTCCCTATTGCAACAGATACTCTGCCCGTACCTGAAAGCGCAAACGCAAGTCCTGTTTTGATCAAGGGTTCACCACGATTAGAGAGCGTGAGGGTCGTCAACAACTTGGAATTTCGAGAATCCGAGTATTTGTTTCATATCGATTTTCCGGCGGAGGCTGAAGTCCCGCTAGAAACCATTGTGTTTGAACAAAGCTCGGGCAGAGACTACCCTAGCTACAGTATTCGCGACACCCATGCTTACGAAGGTGGCGATCGCAGCGCGGATTTAGCGCTTGGGATAGTTGTCAACGACTCAGACGAGAAGACCATGACCGTCGTTTTCGACCCACCTGTGCAGCCAGGTCGCCAAATCACCGTCGCCCTCAAAGCACATCGTAATCCGCGCGACGACACTTATCAGTATAGAGTTAGCGCTATTCCGCCTGGCGCAACGGCTCGCAGTCGCCGCATCGGCACAGGACGACTACGATTCTATGAATCTTCTACATTTGGGTTTTGAGCCATGTGGATGTTAGCCCTTAGCCTACACCTCGCAGCAACACGGCTATCCACGGTCGAGCTTTTAGGTGAGCTTTTCCCGGCGGCCATTGCCAGCGAAACCATCAGTCAGGCATCCAATACAGATGTAACTATCCCAGACGAATCGGATGAGGCTACGCTTACTATGGACCTACAGCAGGCAGGGTTTCGAGCATTTAAGCAGGGGCAGTTTGGGCAGGCGATCGCACTCTATCAGCAAGCCCTTAGCCACACCCAAAACAATCCGCCGCTACAGGGCCCAATTTTTAGCCAGCTTGGCCATACTTATGCCAATGAAGGCGATTACGCAGCGGCGCTCTCTAACCTAGCACTGGCTCAAGCGGCCTACGAAGTCTCGGGAGATCGCTTAGGGCTTGTCGAAGTTGATATCTATCGCGGATTGGTCTATCGACGTCAAGGGAAGACTCGTGAGGCTTTAGCGCTATTAGAAAGCGTTCAGCCTAGTCTCTTAGAGGCAACAGAGCTAGAAGCAACAGAATCAGAAGCAACAGAATCTAGCTCTGTCAGGCAACAGATTCTCTCAGGAGAAGCACTTCACAATCTAGCGGTAGTTTACCGACAGCTCGGCGAACCGAATCAGGCGATCGCACTCTACGGCCAGGCCATTGAAATCTGGAAAGCCTTACCCGCCGCAGCGACCGATCACCCAGCCAATGGCCAATTTTACCTAGGGCGATCGCTCAACAACTTGGGCAATACCTACTTCAGCCTGGGAGACCTAGCCCAGGCACAAAGTCTCTACCAGCAAGCGCTGACCATCGCTCAGTCCATTCAAAACCGCGCGAGTGAAGGTCGCATTTTGTCTAACCTGGGTCGACTTGAGCAGCAGGGAGGCCACTACGAGCAAGCAGTACAGCACTATCAGGCAGCGTTGACTATTCTGAATGAGCTGGGCGATCGCGCTAGTGTTGCTAGCACTCTAAACAATCTAGGCATTGTCTACGAGACGCTAGGCCAATATGAGCTAGCGCAGTCGAGCTACAAAGATAGCCTCACCCTTGCAGAAAGCATTGGCGACCAAAGAGAAGTCGGCAACAGTTTAGATGGCCTGGGCGGGCTGCATTATCGGCAGGCTCACTACAGCAAGGCACTCAATACTTACGAGCGCGCCTTACAAGTGCATCAAAGCGTACAAAATACCGATGGTGCAGCCGCCACACTCACGAACCTAGGCGGCGTTTATGCGGCGCTCGGACGCTACGATACCGCGCTCACAAACTTCGAGTTAGCGATCGCAAGCACGGCAGATCCAAGCGTTCAGGCCGGAATTTTAGCGGCGCAAGGCGGTGTTTATCTACAGCTGGGCGAACTAACTCAAGCAATAGAAACCACTCAACAAGGCCTCGACTTAGCTGCGACTGTCGGTGCTGTGCCATTGCAAAGTCACCTGCTGAATCAGCTCGGGCAAATTTACGACCAGCTGGGTCGAGGAGAAGATGCGATCGCGGCTTACCAGCAGGCAATTGAAATCTCCAACAGCAGAAACGATATCGCTGCGGTGGCCAATGCCCTCAATAGCTGGGGACAGCTGATTGCTCGCAATAGCCGCCGTGAAAATCGCTCAAACCTGGCACAGCCCCTCTTTCAAACTGCATTAAACCACTTCCAACGCTTGGGCGATGGCCAAAGCGCCAGCATTGTTCTGAGCAATCTTGGCCAGCTCTACGAGGCCGATACTCAGCCTGCCCTGGCTATTCTGTTCTATAAGCAAGCCGTCACCCAGCACGAAGCCATCCGTAACGATCTCACCAATCTTAGCCCTACGCTTCAACAGTCTTATCTAGAGAGTATTACACCTACCTACCGTCGGCTGGCAGACTTACTCCTACAGCAAGACCGCGTGCTTGAGGCACAACAAGTGGTCGACCTGCTAAAAGTACAAGAATTAGATGACTACCTGCGTGGTGTACGGGGAAATGAGAACACCCAAGTAGGCTTAGATATTTTAGCATCAGAACAACAGATTTGGGATGAGTACGAACAACTGAATACGGCAGCGATTGTGATCGCGAAACAACTATCCGCACTGAGCGCACTGGAGCGGCCCCTGACAGAAGCAGAAATACAAACTCGGGCCCAGTTGACTAAGCAACAGGGGAAAATTGTCCGCTCGTTTAGCGAGTTTAGCCGCCAAGACGACATTGTAGAGTACGTCGAAGCACTTACCTTTACCGCCCGAGAACAAAGTCTCAGTCTTTCTCGACTGCAAGACCTTTCACGCAATTTGAAGCAGTTCGAAGATCCCACCGTCCTCCTCTATCCGCTCATTTTAGAAGACCGCCTGGAGCTGGTTGTCGTCGCGCCAGGGGTTCCCCCAACCCACACGAAGGTCGATGTCTCCCGCACCCAGCTAAACAAAACTATTCAGGCTTTTCGCCGAGAGCTCAACAGTCCTGCAAGTAACGTTAAACCTACGGCGCAGCAGCTCTACAACTGGCTCATTCGCCCAATCGAAGCACAGCTCACCGAAGCACAAATTGAAAATATCTTGTACGCACCTGACGGTCCCCTGCGCTACATTCCTCTCGCGGCCTTGCACGACGGCGAACAGTGGCTCATAGAACAGTTTGGCATCAACAACATTACGGCGGCCTCGATCGATGACTTCACAGCACCGCCACCGGCCAACCGTCAAATGTTGGTCGGCGCTTTTACAGACTCAGCCATTTACTACGATATTCCGGCTGAGGATAGAAACCTACGCTTTAGCGGCCTCCCTTACGCTGCCTTAGAAGCGGCCACACTGCAAGCACTTCAGCCCAGCAGCGCCACCTATCTCGATCCAGATTTTAACAAAGCCAGCATCTTACCCAACATGAACAGCTACCCCATTGTTCACTTTGCCACCCATGCTTCGTTTTTGCCGGGCAGTCCGCTAGACTCTTTTATTCTGCTGGGTAGCGGAGAAACTATCACCCTACAAGAAGTGCAAGATGAGTGGTTTTTTGACGGGCTAGACTTGATTGTGCTCAGCGCTTGCCAAACGGGGCTAAGCGGGGTTGATGCCACCGGAGAAGAGATTTTGGGCTTTGGGTATTTGATGCAAAATGCCGGTGCGAATGCTGCGATCGCGTCTCTGTGGAGTGTGGATGATGGCGGCACCCAAACCCTAATGAGCGCCTTCTACACTCAGCTGCTCACCAGCGATGTGACCAAAGCCGAGGCCCTACGGCAAGCTCAGCTCACACTTATTAACCAGAGCAACTCAGCTCAAAGCGCGCCACGGGGCGTCACCTTGGTGAGTCAAGACGGTGAAACCGAGCCCGAGATTTGGAACCGGCTGAGTCATCCCTATTATTGGTCACCCTTTATTTTGATAGGGAACGGGCGGTAGAACAAGCAGGCGTATAGCAGCATTATCGAAACAAGCAGAAGAAAACGGGCACAGAGAAACAACAACATGAACAAACTAAGCCGTCGTCGTTTCTTTCAAGCTACGGGTGGAGCCCTCAGTGTGATTGGGCTAAGTCAGCTTTCTTTGGCGCAGCGATCGCACCACTACGGCAAAGCTCTCGCCCAAAGCACCCAGCGTAAGGTAGCCCTGCTCGTAGGCGTGAATGCCTACTCCCGAGGCGGCTTACAGGGCGCGCTGAACGATGTTGAACTGCAAAAGCAACTGTTGATCCATCGTTTTGGGTTTAACCCAGCAGACGTGCACACGCTCAAGGAAGAACAGGCTTCTCGTCGAAATATCCTGGGTGCGTTTGATGAATATCTCTATCAGCCTGCGCAGAGAGATGATGTTGTTGTCTTTCACTTCTCGGGCCACGGCGACTTTGTGAGAGAAAGTGCGCTGATGGAGCCCTTTATGCAGCGGATAGGCCGTAGGTGTATTGATAATAGTGGTGATGAGCCGCTTTGCTACAACGCGGCGATCGCACCTTTTCGCTACAACCAAGCCAGTGAAGACGCAGTAGAAGACATTATGGGCCACACCCTACTTCTGATGCGCTCAGCCCTAGCGAAAAAGACAGATAATGTCACCTTTGTTTTGGACTGTTGCTACGCGGGTGGTGGTAAGCGAGGTAATGCAGTGATGCGGGCTATTCCTGAGACGGTTAACGATCGGTTGGAGATTGTGCGATCGCGAATCTCAGATATAGAGTGGGAAACTCAACAAGACTGGCTAGCCCGTCTTAATTGGAATGAAGAAGACTTCGTCAACGCGATAAAATCACCCACAGGCCCTGGCTTTTTCGCGGGCGCGGCCAAAGCCGAGCAGACCGCCGCCGACTATAGCTTCGATGGCTTCATCGCTGGAGCCTTCACCTATCTGCTCACCCAATACCTGTGGCAAGCGACCAGTCCGCTAGCTGACACCATGCTCAGCGTAGCCAACAGCGCCACCCGCCTCAGCAGCCACAAGCAATCCCCAGATTTTGAACCTCGGATTTCATCAGATTCCAATGAAGGCCGCAGTACGGCGTATACAGCCGATACCCCCATTTACCACGCGGAGCCTACTTCGCAGCCCGCTGAAGCAATCATTTTGAACACAGGTGCATCAGCGGGCGTTAATCGTCTCAACCAAACCAGAACCAACAAGAACAGTACTATCTCATCAGATAATCACGTTCAGCTGTGGCTGGGTGGCTTAAATCCTCAGCAGCTAGAGTCTTTTGACCAGGGAGCCGTATTTTCTATCATTGGAGACCGTTCAGAAGAACCACTCGGTGAAGTGCGGCAGATAGCAGGCACTCGACTAGGCCTGACAACAACAGGTGAAATTGTGAGTAGGGATAAGTCACTAAGCTTGGACGAATTAGAAGGGGCCCTACTTCAAGAAAAAACAAGAGGAATTCCTGACCAAATCATCTTAAAAATTGCCTTGGACGACACGCTAAACTCTATAGAGCAGCAAACCATTATTAGCGAAGTTGGCCCTTCCAACAGTTTTGAACTCTTTCCGGTACAGGTAGGGAAAACGGCTCATGTCATGATAGGTCGCTACACCGAAACAATTAAAACAAATCTTGAAAATCAAGCAATAGAACTCTCTGTAGACCCTGCTATCGGCAGCGTAGGGTTATTATCTCCGACCCAAGAACCTATACTAACCGGCTCATTTGGCTTTGCGAGTGAACCCATCTCCGCTGCGATACAAAGGCTAAAACCCAGGCTAATTAGCCTACACATTGGCCGGATGCTAGCACTGATGGGCAATGGGCAATCCTCAAAAATAGACGTTAGCACTGAGATAATTCGCCGCGATACTCAGCGAGGCAGCCGAGTTCGTACGCGAGGAAACACATCAGAGATTGTGATTCCTCGCCAGTCTGAGCGGGGCTTAGAACAGATTTCAGCAGAAGAATCTTTTATGATAGAAGTCACGAATAATGAATCTGTTGCTTTGTACTTTGGGCTATTGGCCATTGACCCCACAGGTGAGGTAAGCGTGGTATTTCCGCCTACTTTTATCGATGACACTATTGATGTGATTGCTAGCGATACAGCCAACGCTATAGAGTTGAGAGCGCAAGCGCCCTACGGCATTGTTGAACTGTTAATTTTAGCGAGTCCGCAATCTTTGCGATCGCCCCTAAAAACACTCAGCGAGAATGCTCCAAAGCTCTCAGCGATTAGCCCTCGCGGACCGGAAGATATTTCTACAGCAGCACCGGCTGACGTCTCGGCGACAGAAGTGATGGCGGATCTGTTTGGTGCGATGGGCACGCAGCGGGGCGGGGCTGCGACTGACACCATCGAAGGAACGCGCTTACTAGACGTAAACGATGTTGCAGTTTTGTCACTTCTGCTCGAAATCTTACCGGCCCGAGTTTAAGCTAATCATTAGCGTTTCTTTTACTTATTTTCTCTACGCTATGCCGATGGAGATGCCCCTCGCAATAGAGCCTGCATGTGCGGCCTATCACCAGCAGGTGTTAGCGCTGACAGATGCCACGCAAAAGACTAGTAAGCTGTCGGACAAGCAGGCCGTGCTGGCTTTGTTGCGATCGCGCGACCACATCCAAACCCTCATCGACCAAAGCGCCAAAGATCCCACCGCGCCCGAAATCCCACCTGCCCTACTCATGGGCCTATCGCAAGACGATGCAGAAGTCGGCAAATGGAACACGGCCATCGGCACGCTCAGTGAGTTAGCCGCCTGGCGCAAAAGCATAAATCCACCTACGCATCACTGGTGGTGGGATTCAGCAGCGCCAGAAAAACCTTGGAGAGAGTGGCTGCTGGGTGGATTGACGATTGCACTGCTAACGCTTTGCTTGGCCTTGGCGAGGGATATTTCTACTCGGTTCTTTACCGGCGCGCCGGGAATTTGGAGTTCTGTGGGGGCGATCGCGCCTGCGGCTCTTGCCCTGTTTGCCACGGGGGGTGCGCTGACGAAGGTGGGGAAGCAGCTGATAGAAGCGGTGCTGGAGAAAAGGGGGCGATCGCGCCAGCAGTGGCCCTTCATAAAATTTGGCCTGGCCGCGCTGGTCACGGCGCTCCTATTCGGTGGCCATTCCCTGGGCCTCCCCTGGGCGGCGACTCGCTACAACACCGCTGGTCAAGATCAATACTTTCAGGGCAAACTCACCAGCGCTCAGGCAAACTTTCAGAGAGCCCTACAGCTCCATCCTGATTTTCCCGAAGCAAATCACGGACTGGCCTTAACTTTTGAAGATCTAAGAGATTTTGAAAGCGCGAAAGCAGAATACGTAAAAGCGGTGAATGCTGGCCAGCTAAGTTCGGTGAGTAATTTAGCTCGGCTCCATATTTTGGATGAAGACTATGAATCGGCGGCAGTGCTGCTGATAACAGCGTTGAATGATGAAGACCGAGACAAAGAAAATACAGCGCTTACCTATGCTATTCACAAAAACTTGGGATGGACATGGCTCAGGCAGGAACGACTTGCCGATGCAGAAAATCAGCTGGTAGAGGCTAATCGGCTGGAACCTGAGCTAGAGACACCGCAGCCAGATGGCTATTGTTTGCTGGGGGAGCTGCTGGAGCAGAAGGAAGAAGTGGCAGCGGCAAAGGCGCAGTGGGAGACGTGCAGTCTTAAGATTCAGCGACCGGAAGATGATGTTTGGGCGGGGATGGCCCGAAAAGCGCTGGCGAGGATTGAAGCAGATAGTAGGACGGAAGTTGATGAAACGGATAGTGGGGAGGGATAGTGGAATGAGAGAGGCGAAGATGTCGTGTAGAAAATCGACTAAGACAAGCACGCTGAAACCCACCCCGTCCCTGCGGGCCGCCCGACAGGGTGGGGTGGGTCGGCAACGTTGGCTTATCACCCTCTTTTTCTCAACCACCCTCTGGCCCCTACTCACCTCCCCCGCCGCCGCCCAATTCGCCCGCCTCTACTCCATCGAAAACGGCGACGTCTACCTCCGCCGCCCCAACTGGTCAGATTTTTACCGCACGCAGCCCCGCACCATGCTCACAGGCGACGATGCTCTCATCGTGGAGGGCGATGCCAGCACGCGAGTAACGCTGCTGTGCCCCAACGGGTCGCAGCAGCTATGGACTACGGGCGTAGGGCAAGCCGCCAATGTCGGCTCCACGTGCTTCGGCACGCCCCGCTGGTTTCGGCCTAGCTTTGGCGTTAGCAATACTTGGCACGCCACTGACGCGACCGAGCCCTACGTGATTAGCCCTTGGGCTGGGCAGGTGCTGACGACGACGCCACACCTTCGGTGGAATGCGGTGGAAGGTGCATCAGGATATAGCGTGGGCTTGTTGCATAAAGATAGCGAAGGCTGGACAGAGATGTGGACGGTAAATACAACACATTCTTCTATTAACTATCCGAGAGATGAGGCGGCGCTGGAGCTGGGTGAAGAGTATGCTTTGCAGGTGACGGTGACGGGAGAGCCGAAGGGAGCTGAAGAGTCTTCTGTTATTTTTGGTGCAATTAGTGGGCCGCCGAGACGGGCCGCTGAGGCGGAGATTGCAGAGATCGATGCGCTGCCGATAGATCGGGCGATGAAGGTGGTGCGGCTGGTGGAGGAGGTGTATCCCACTAGTGACCTGTATGCGGAGGGGATTAATGACCTGACAGCGCTGATTAACGATGGAATGGAGACGGCACAGATTCAGCGATTGCTAGGTGATTATTTTGTGCGGAGTGGATTGGTGATTCCAGCGGAGGAGAGTTATTTGGCAGCGCTGTCACTCGCTGAAATGGAAGAAAATATAGAAGAAGAAGCGACGGCAGCTTGGGGGATTGGGACAGTGTATGGAAGAGTGGGGAGAGAAGAGGAAGCGCGTGTTTATTTGGAGCTGGGTTTGTCGATCGCTAAGGAACTTGGAGATGAGGAGCTAGCAGCAAGTATTGAGAAAGAGCTCGATAGATTAACCACTGCCCAAGAGCTATAATATGCGCTATTTGTTCCGGCTGACGATGATAGTTCCACTCACTTGCCTATTTTACGAACTACCAGGGCTCGCCAATGATAAGGCGCTAGAAAGAAGAAGGTTGCTGATGACTCAAAGCACATTGGCAGAACCTTTCTTTCAGGAGGTCGTGCAGTTAGAAGAAACTCCGAATCGGGCCTCACTTAATGAGGAGGCAAATAATCTGCTGCAACAGGGTACTCGGCAGTACCGAGTTGGTCAATTTCAACAAACATTAAATTCATTTCAAGCAGCACTGAAGATTTATCAGGAGATTGGCAACAGAGCAGGCGAAGCACAAACCCTGGGACGCATTGCCTTTGTTTATCGATCACAAGGTAACTACACCGATGCACTGGACTACTACCAGCAAAGCTTAGTCGTTAGACGCGATGTCGGCGACAAAAAAGGCGAAGCACAAGCACTAGGCCACAACGACTTTGTTTATCGATCACAAGATAACTACGTCGATGCACTGGACTACTACCAACAAAGCTTAGTAGTTAGACGCGATGTCGGCGCCCAAGAAGGAGACGCACATGCCTTAGGCCGCAATGACTTAGTTTATCGATCACAAGGTAACTTCGTCGATGCACTGGACTTC
>JBHJIY010000077.1:0-38788 GCA_050042985.1 Phormidesmis sp.
GCATCGGTCAGCTAGCCAAGCAAATTGCTAGTCCCAGGGCCCGAGTCGTTGTCCCAAATCTCGGCTTCGTCAACACCTGGATTCGCATTACGCCCCTTATCGATCGCGTCGAGGCGATCGCACACCAAACCCAAACCGAACACCCCGAAACCCCCATCCGCATCGTCGGTCACTCAATGGGTGGTTTGATTTGGCTAGAAGTACTCGCCCGCCATCCTGAATGGTGGCCCCAAATCGAGTCCCTCGTCCTCGTCGCTTCCCCCGTCGGCGGCGCAGACCTAGGGCGCATGTTCGATCCCTTTGAGTGGGGCATCGGTATCGCCCGTGACCTTGGCACCAACCGCCGTGCGATCGCCGAACGCATCGCTGCCACAGTGCCTACCCTCATCATCGCTGGCGACTACGACGGCGGGAGCGATGGCATCGTCCCTGTGGAATGCACTAAGTTTCACCGAGCTAGCTACGTTACCGTGAACAACATTAACCACGATCGAATGAAAAAGCATCCTGCTGTTGCTGAGATTATTCAGCAGTTTTGGCAGAGTGCAGATCATTTATGTGTGCCGCAGCCAGTTGAGAGTGAGTGCGATCGCATTATTCGCCAGCTCCAAGCCATCCCCGGCATCACCGACGCCCACTATCGAGGCTTTTCGGATTCTCAGCACTGGTCACACCTTGGCGAAGGTCTTAGCCTTCGCATCTGGCAAAACCGCCTCGGCATCCACCATATATTTCTCTCAAACCAAGGGGGAGATTGTCTCTTCGCTGGCTTCGTCGGATGGCCACACACCGAAGCGCTTTATGAAACACTGTGGCACTTAAAGCAGGCTGCGGCATGAATCGAAAGATTTGAAGCTACAGGCAATCCCCACAGATAGCCAACTGCTAGGCGACGTTCTCTTTTTTGAGAACTAATTTCGGCTGAGCCTTGGTTAACCGCTTTAGCTGTTGCTTATACTGCGCAATCAAATCAGCCTTCGGCAGATTTCGTCGTGAGCCAATAGGTCGCGTTCGCACCCCACAAATATTGGCAATGCTCGCCTTCCTCAAATCTGCAACCTTCCACTTTTTCCAGTCAACTGGCTCACAAACGATTACTGCTGTGCTGGGGGAAGCATGAACAGATACGCCCTCTATTTCTCTTTGAACAGCTGACTTCGCTGACTTCAGTGACTGCACAACAGGGGGTTCAACTTGAGCACTACGGACAAGTGGCAAAACCGGCTCAATAATAATGTCTATTTTGGGCATGTTCTCTTCCTTGAGCGCGTTCTCTTCGATTAGCACAGCTGCTTTCCCCGGCAGTGATCGCACCTCAAAAGTTTCTACAACGACAGCTGCTTTCGCAGGTGCAAGTAACAGTACCGGTCGCGGCATTCTCTGCCGCCTGCGCTGAGTCATCACATAAGTGCAAAAAGCACAGGCAATCCAGGTTCCAGAACCGTAAATAAAACCTGTCAGCAGCACATTTAAAGCTTGGTCAATAGCACTAAGCGTCATGGGAAAAAGCGCCTACTATTTATCGCTACTAAAGTTAATAGCTTTGATTATAGCAGTATTTTTGAACTATAGTTCATTTGAACTTATTTCTCATGCACCCTCACGACTAGCGTCCGGCCCTCATGCCCATGCACTTGCTCCACCGATTCCACACTTTCGTACCAAAAAGTAGATCCCTCTTTTCCCCGCCACTGAAGCACCGCTACCCCTTCAAACTCAAATCCCACCGCTACAATTCCCGTGCCACTAATTCCATTCCAATCTTCATTGCGCTGCAAATAAAACGTTCGCTCAGCGCTAGCATCTCCCCGCACAATCTCTCGCCCAGACATCTGCCTTTGAATCCGCCGAAAAACATCCAATCTAGGGTAGGTTCCGTGACTATGTGCATTGCCGAGCCAGCTCAGCGCAAAGGCTCCAGACGGCAAAATCACCCCTTCGGCCACTCGGTTGTTTTGGCAGGTCACATAAAAATGTTCCAGCGCGCAAACGCCACTATGCTCACAGCCGGTCTCTGCAAGTCCTGCCTTGTTTGTGTCGGCCTGCAAGCCGGTAGCCGAATCAGCAGATGTGCTCATGTTCGCAATACTCCAAATGTATGGAGTTGCATACCTATCATATCCAGGTTGGCAGCCACCACCGTAGCTGTAATTGTTCGGGTGTCAAAGGTGACCCGAGGCTAAGCGGCAGCCAAAAGACAAAAGCAAATGCGATCGCAACCAAAGTAACAAATCCCACCTGCCGAGAAAGCGCGGATGAACTTATCGCCAACCATCCGCTCAGCAGCCAGGCCAGCAGCATAAAGCCAAACACCGCCGCCGGCATATATAAGTAGTTGTAGGTGCAGCGCCCCACCAGCACCCACGGTAGCCAATTAGCCATTTGCCCAATCAATAAATACCCCACAACATCGTTTTGTGCAGATTTATCACTATTGTAAGTCCCTTCATTCTTTGGCTGATCGCCAAGCAGCTGAACAATTTTCTGTTGTATCCGAGATAGCCTCTGCACACACAAAAGAACAACAGATGCAGCCGATAGTAGCCACAGTGCCGGATTTCCCAAGTTATTCACAGTGTAGGCCTGAGCACCCACCTCCTCATACCAGTATGCAACCGGCTTAATCAACAGCGGCCAAGTAAACCACCGAGAACACGCAACTTGAACATCATCCAAGTCCTGATGAAACAAAAATAAAATGCGGTGAATCGATAAAAAAGACTCACTATTAATCTGTAAGTGAGGCCACCAGAGAACGCCATACGTTGCCAAAGGGAAAAAAACTAAACAGAGGATCTCTTGCCAGCATGGTTTGTGAACGTCTTGCCTAGTCCGCTGCCAACACTCCCAAATAACCAGCGTCAACACATAGCCCAACCCATTCCACTTAGTCGCGATCGCACACCCCAGCGCCACCCCACTCAACCCTTTCAATACCATCCCAATCGCCCACCGTTCCTCTCTCCTTGCCGCCATCCATAGCCAATGGCCCAACAGCCCAAAAAAAACAATATAGATATTCACCAACCCATACCGCGACTCCGTCACGAATAGCCCATCACCCGCGACAACCGCCCCCGCCAAAATGCCAAAGCTCCATCGTCTTGCGGTCTCTCGCACATCTGTCATGCTAAGTGCCAAACCCACCACCACTAGCGGAATCAAAGAACCGACCAACGCGTTCATCCAGCGATAGCTGGTAGGCGCAAGATTCACTTCAGCGGTGACAGTCTGCGTCGTCAAGTGAAGCCAGGGCGTGTGCTCATATAGCCAAATTCCTGTAGCGACCGCATACTTCCCCATCGGCGGATGCGCATCAAAAAACGGCTCTCCAGCCAAATAAGCCTGCGCAAACTTGACGTAATACACCTCATCAAACACCAAACTATTGAACCGCCCCAGCTGCCAAAACCGCAGCCCCAAGCTCAGCCCAGCGACCAAAGCCAGTCCTAAATAATAAAATCGACGGTTAGATCGCATCACAAAGCTGAAAATTACGAAGCTGCTAGATCAATCATGTCCTTCTCCCAATAGTTCGCGCTTAGCGTCACACATCGAAAACCCCTCCCTCACGGTTCCCGTGGGGAACCAAGTTCCATTTCTCTAAACACACAGCCAATTTCCCCTCCGCCGGAGGGGTGCCCGCAGGGCGGGGTGGGTAAGCGCAACCGGTGCTACTACTAACCTGTATCTAACGCTAACCCCTTCCCCCATTATTGGGAGCAGGGGACGAGGGCGACTCCCGTCAACCATACAAGCTATCAAAAAAGGCGCTGAGGAGATATCTCCCCAGCGCCCACAAATGTACAAATCAAGCATCATTAGCCGTCATCAAGCTCAGCCAATACCAAACATCGCCTGCACCTCACCATAGGGCAGCTCCCAAACCTTCTCCGGCTCCCACTGATCCAAATCCAGCCGTGCCTGCCGTCCTCGCCGATACGACATCATTACATGCTTCACAATCTCCGGTGCACGTAGGCGCTTTCCCACTCTCAGCACCATCGGCTTAAACAGTGTCACCGCCACCACCATTTGGCTCAGCATCACACCATGCAGCGGCTGAAACTTAGCCCCCGTCAAAAACGCCTGCACCTCTGCCTCGCCCAAAGGATCGACCGGATAACCCGTCAACACATGCACGCCATCGTGCAGCTGCTGACGCCGAGCGCCCGATGAAAACGGCACCAGCCCAGCTGCATCCATCGTGTCAATCCACTGGCGTCCAAACGTACCAGCAGGCAGCTGCCGCAAATATTGCACATCTACAATAGGCGACTCGCGCGGCCCAAGCCGAACAGCCCTCCAAGCAATTGCTCGCTCCAATGCATCACCTTGCTTGTCGGTCGCAAAGTCCAAAAAAGTGCTGTTCATAAGTGCGCAGTGGTATTAAATATCACCAGCTTAAACAGCACTTCCACCACAAACATCGTAACGATTACTAGAATTCTCTAGTCTGCCGTGTCACTGTCTTTTGTCTAATCAGGCGTTTCACTTGCCAAGGCCGCCTGCGTCCTTTCCTTATCTAGCTTCAGCATAATTACACTCAGCGGAGGCAAAGTGAGGTCCAGCGAGTAAGCGCGGCTATGGAATGCCCAGTCGTCCGACCACTTGCCGCCCAAGTTACCAATGTTAGCCCCGCCAAATTCGCGAGCATCGCTGTTGAAAATCTCACGATAGTAACCCTTCTCAGGCGTGCCCACACGGTAGTGGCTGTGTGGCTGCGGCGTGAAGTTGCAAATCGTGAGGATAAACTCCTCATGCTTATTGTCATAGCGAATAAACGACACCACGCTGTGTCGATTATCCGTACAGTCCACCCACTCAAAGCCTTCTTGCGAAAAGTCTTGAGTGTGCAGTGCCGACTCTCTGCGATAGAGCGCGTTCAGCGTTTCTATACAGTGCTTAAGATTCTTGTGCGCATCGAACTGAAGCAAATGCCACTCCAAATCTCCCCATACGTTCCACTCGCTCCACTGGCCAAACTCCATTCCCATAAACAGAGTTTTCTTCCCCGGATGCGCATACATATACGTATACAGCGCTCGAATGTTGGCCATCTTCTGCCAATCATCGCCTGGCATTTTGCCAATAATGTGACTCTTGCCGTGCACCACCTCATCGTGAGAAAGCGCCAGCATAAAGTTCTCGCTAAAGGCGTACCAAATACTGAACGTGACATTGTTCTGATGAAACTGACGGAACCAGGGGTCCATCTCGAAGTAGTCGAGCATGTCGTTCATCCAGCCCATGTTCCACTTCAGGTTAAAGCCTAGGCCACCCACATAGGTCGGCCAAGACACCATCGGCCAAGACGTCGACTCTTCTGCAATCGACAGTGCCCCAGGGTAATGGCTAAAGAGCACGTGATTTACCTGCTTTAGGCACTCAGCCGCTTCAATGTTCTCCCGGCCACCGTATTCATTGGCCACCCATTCGCCCGGTTTGCGGTTGTAGTCCAAATACAGCATTGATGCCACCGCGTCGACACGAATACCGTCAATGTGGAACTTATCAAACCAGAAAAGCACATTGGCAATTAGGAAGTTGCGCACCTCATTGCGCCCATAGTTGAACACCAGCGTGCCCCACTCTTTGTGCTCACCTTTGCGAGGATCAGCATGCTCGTACAGGTGCGTACCGTCAAAAAATGCTAGGCCGTGGCCGTCTTTTGGGAAATGCCCTGGCACCCAGTCCACAATCACACCGATGCCGTTTTGGTGACACTGGTCAACAAAATACATAAAGTCATCTGGGCTGCCGTAGCGGGAAGTCGGCGCAAAATATCCCGTTACCTGATATCCCCACGAACCATCAAAAGGATGCTCTGCCACAGGCAACACTTCAATATGGGTAAAGCCCATTTCCTTTACATAGGGAACTAGCTTCGCGGCCAGCTCTCGATAGGTTAAAAAGCGAGCCCCAGGCTTCAGATCTGCCACCGTCACCACAGGGGCATCGCTACCGTCAGCATTTTTGCCTGGGTCTGCCGAAGACTCATGCAGCCAAGAACCCAGATGCACCTCGTATACCGAAATCGGCTGCGTCATTTGGTCTGTTTGGCGACGGTGATCCATCCAGGCACTGTCTTGCCATTTGTACTGGTCGAGGTCGGCGACTACAGAAGCTGTTTTGGGGCGAACTTCCTGATAAAAGCCGTACGGATCAGATTTTTCGTAGATGTGGCCGTCGTAGTTTTTGACTTCGTACTTATAGGAATCGCCGACCTTAAGCTGAGGAATAAACAAATCCCAAATGCCGCTGTTGCCCTTACGCATTTGGTGCTGGCGACCGTCCCAGTTGTTGAAGTCACCCATTACCGAAACGTTGCGAGCATTGGGAGCCCACACCGCAAAGTACACCCCCGTAATGCCGTCTTTGGTCATGGGATGAGCGCCCATTTTCTCGTAAATGCGGTGGTGGTTACCCTCCGCAAACAGGTGCTCATCAAACTCGGTAATGACAGGTGACTTGAACGCGTACGGGTCGTAAATGACGTGCTCTTCTGGGCCAGATTTGTAGCGAATCTGGTAGTTGGCTAGTTCAGCTTCTTCGAGCGTGGCTTCAAAGAATTGAGGATGCTGCTCGTTTTGCATCGGGTTTTCTTTGCGCGTTTCTGGCAGAATAATCGACGCTGTATCTGCTTGCGGTAGGTAGGTGCGCACCACCCAAATCTGCTTGCCGTCTTGCTCTACGGCGTGTGGACCCAATACCTCAAAAGGATTCTGGTGTTGGTTCCGAACAATCCGTTCAATATGCTCTAGAGCAATCGTTGACGACATATAAATGACCTAACCTGCGTAAGTTTTAATTATTCTTCAGTGTCTGTCGTATGGGGCGCTTCTGGCTAGAGGATCGAAGCTGCACACAGTTATCAGACTTTTTTGATATAGCTGTAAGCTTAACAAAGCTTAGTAGTTTTAAGCGACTTTTCCTTCAAAGCTGATGTCAAAGAAGCAATTACAGGAGCCATCTCAACCCAAAAGCCAATCCTAAAGAAAAGGAATAATGGGTCTGACTGCTCTGCGAAACTGCAATAGAAAAATCAGGTATTCGAGATCGTCGCTCACTAGTGTATCGCCTGCTGGGGCCGCGAGCGTAGCCTGTAGCTGAGCGTATTCTGCCGCGCTGAGCACCTCACCCGTTAGCGGCGATCGAGCACCTGTAATAATCTCTGTTCGCAGAATTTCTTCCGGAATATCTTCATCGGTGTTCAGCTCTGTAGATAGTGCTTCTGTAGATAGCATCTCTGTAGATGGCACTGGTATAGCGTCACTGCTGATCGGTGGCTCGGCCAAGGCACCACTGCCCCAGCCCAACATCATACTTGCGATCGCACCACCCCAGTACAACCCCCAGGACAAACGCGATGCTGGCCATCGTCGGGGGAGCGGTCTACTGTGTTTTAGCTGCATTCCATAAGCTCAAGACAGCTTCTATAGTGTCCCACAGTCAGCAAACACCTACTCACCAGTAGTCTAGATTGATGCGTAATAGTGTCTGCAATAAAGTAATTAATTAAAGTGAAGAGCGAAGCTATGAAATTTATGACCGGGAAATTCCTCAACAAAGTCACTCAGGGGCTCGTGGCTGCCGCTGTGCTGACAGGCATAGCTGGAATTGCCCATCAGGCAGCTCTTGCACAGTCGCTGCTTCAGCAAGAAGGCACCCTCGCCCCCATGGAAGACGCCTATCCCTTCGATGGCGATGCCGGTCAAACCATGACTATTGAGCTAAAAAGCGATGAATTTGACCCTGTGCTGCTACTGAGAGGCCCAGATGGTGAAATTCTCACCTCCAACGACGATTACGGCGGTACGCTCTACTCCACCATCGTCATCGAACTACCCGAAACGGGTATTTATAACGCAGTTGCCAGCTCCTTCTCTGGCCAGGGCGGTGCCTACCAAATTGAAGTTCGCCCCGCTAGCGAATACGAAAAGGTCTTTAGCCGCGCTTACAACTTCTCTCTTTCCGAAGACTACAACGACTCTATTGAGGCCTATACTGCTGCGATCGCGCTCAACGACACCGATCCTAGCGCCTTCTTTGGCCGCGCAGACGCCCGCATTAGCCAAGCCTACCTAGAAGCCACCGAAGAAATCACCGAACCTAGCGACCTGCCTCAAGACGTCGTAGACGCCGTCGTTGCCGACTACCTCCAAGCCGCCGACATCCTAGAGCAGCAGGGTCAAGCCGGGCCCGCCGCCTCCTTGCGTGAGCAAGCCGAGTACTTCACAGGTGGGTCTGGCGCTGGCGTGACACCCGATGCACCCATCGATGAACCGGCTGAAGAGATAATTCCAGTAGAGCCAGACGGTGGCTTTGGCGATGGTGCGACCCCCATTCCAGACGCTGAGTAGTCGACCACATCTCAATTGTTTGATAGAAAAAGCCTTGCTCTGTCTTTTATAAAGGCAAGCAAGGCTTTTTCTATGGCTTTACAGCCTGTTGAAAAACGCCGTTGTGCTCGCTTAGCTCACTTAGCACCGAACGATGCCCACACTGAGAACAAACCGTGCTGGGCTGATGAGCGTTGGCACTTTGCACACCTACCGGTGCCACATACCAGTCGATGTAGATTTGTTGGCACTGCGGACATTTGACCGTCACTGTTTTGGGAGGAATTGTCATAGGGTTCGAGACGTTAATAGGAGCGTTAAAAGCGACCTTAAAAAGCAAGAATGGGACTGAGTCATTCATCACCGATATAGGCGCTGATACTTTTTAATAATCGCCCATCGAGGACAGCTAGCCCCGACAAAATAAAACACATCCCCAAAACAGCCGCTGTATCCAAACGCTCCTGCAGGAAAACCATGCTCATGATTAGCGTACTCAGCGGCACCAAAAAGGAGACCAGCGACGTATTGAGAACGCCCATTTCAGCCAGCAATCGGAAGTAAACAATGTAGGCGATCGCAGTCGAAAACACCCCCAACCCCACCACGGCCAGCACCGCATCCCACTGACAACTCACCGCCAGGACTCCCGCAGAAAACGGTCTCTCCACCAACAGCATCACCGGCACTATCAGCAACGCCCCCAGCATAATTGTCATTGTCGAAAGCACCTCTGCCGGCACTGCCTTAAACCGCCGCCCCCAAAAGCCCGCCGCCGAATAAGACATCGCCGCCCCCAAAATCGCTAGTTCCCCTATTCCCTTCAGGCTAAATCCTTTTAATACCTCCGGGCCTACTAACACCACCACACCTGCAAAGCTCAGCAGTACGCCCAGCCCACGACTCACCGTCATCTTTTCACGGCCAGTCACACTGACCACAACAACCGTAAACACAGGCGCAGACGCAATCAAAATCGCTGCTAGGCTCGCCCCAATGTACTGCTGACCCCACACAACCAGACCAAACGGCAAAAGGTTGTTTACTACGCTCAGCCCGGTACACTCCAGCCACACCGCCTTCGACTGCGGCCAAGCTTTTCCCTGTACCAGCACCACCCCATTCAAAAACAGCGCTGCCACCGTCATTCGCCCTGCCACAATCATTAGCGGCGAAAATGTCGGTAGCGCTACTTCCATCAGCACAAAAGCGCTGCCCCAAAAGAAAGCAGGAATGCAGAGAAGCAGCCATTGGCGAAGAGACATACGCAAAAGGCTAATGCTATCAGCAAACTCAACTCACGTGAGACAACGCTTACTTAATATGTAGACGCTACTGAATGAATTCTGGGTCTTATCAGAGAAGAACAGATTGAGAGGGTTGGGCACAGCTTGCACAGCCGCAGCTCAGTGCATCGGTAATCGGGTTAGACTCTGTTTGGGTTAGCGTTGGTAGGTTATGTTCCGCATCTGTTGTTGCCGCTGCCGCTGCTGGATTAGCGACCGCAAGCATTGCTGCTAAAGAACCCGCGCAGCCTAAAACAGTTAATACGGTCTGTTTACTATTCATAAATACATACTAAAGTTAGCCTAGATTCAAGTATAATCAGCGCCTCAAACGCTGACAACAGCGATAGTGGGTAGCTATTACCCCCCTACCTAGGCACCTGTCATCCACGTAGCTGCAAAGAGCGAAATTCCTAACAGGCACACACAGCCTGCACCAATGATTCGCCCCAGCTGAGCCAAGGGAATTGGCAATGCTATGGCTTTCTTTTTTTCAAGCCGCTGCTGTGCTACTTGGGTGCCCCATCGATGAGTCAAAATTGCCATAGTGCCAATCCAGGCAAGCGTCATGGCCATGCCAGCTGAAATAGCGAGCACCATAGCAACGCTTTGCCACAGCATATCGTTGGCTAATCCGTACAGCAAAACCAACAGCGCACCACTACAGGGGACCGCTCCCACTGCCAGTGCTAACAACCCGCTCATACTGTTGGCTTCCCCACAGGCTAAGCAGCTACAGCTTATCCAGCCGTTCTGGTCGCCTTTCTGAAATATGCTTGGACGATTTTCGCTTTGAAGGGTTGCAAGTTGATCTGACGATTGAATTTGCTGACTCAAACTGGGATAGAGCACGTCGTTTAATGTTTTGTCTGGCGGTAGCACTGCGGAGGGGGTCGCGATTTGATGCTTTGTCCTTTGGGTTAGCGTCTGCCGTAGCATCCAGCCGCCCAAGAGTGCGATCGCGCTATAGCTGATGAGCTGAACCACCCGGTAATTACTCTCTGGCGCACCGCCTACCTGGCGCATCACCGTGTCGGTAACAATCACCAGCAAAATCGCTGAGAGCACATGAAAAATGGCAATTTGCCCGCCCATTAGCAGCCCCTTGCGCAAGCTACCGCCTTGCCCTACAAAGTAGGAAACAATTACCGCCTTACCGTGCCCTGGACCCAACGTATGCAAAACGCCGTAGCTAAAGGCCAAGAGCAGGGCAAAAATCATCGCTTGCGGTGACTTCTGATTTTGTATTTGGCCTAGCGCGGTGGTTAACGTGTTGGAAATTGTGGCGGGAAGCTGCTGCCAACCTTGAAACGTAAGCAGGGAACCGCCTACTTGCGAAGGTGCGACTGGTTGGTTAGCAGTGGGTGCAATTGCTTTTAGATTCATTCTGTAGCTCACATCCACCGTCCGAGAGCCATCTATCTGAAACAGTTCATAGCTGCCTTCATGTGCTTGTAGCTCACCTTCTACTTGCACAGGTGAAAAGATACCCGGATTTTCAACGACTTCAGATGTTTTGATATACACCATCTGATTGGGCGGGGGTGCCGGCACATGGATGCAAGCACCAACATAAGGCACTAGCAAAAACTCATCTATTTGCTTTGCCTGGTTTCCGCTTTGGCCTGCATTTTCGCGCGGCCCTTTCACGCTTAATGGCAATACGTAGCCGTCGATGAGGACAAGGCTATCTGTAATATCGGCATTGGTCGCCCGAGAGTGCGCGGCCCAATAGGCCCTCGCCGCGTCTGCTTCCTTCAGCAGTTCGTCGGCGTCAATGCCTTCAGCTACAAACAACGCTTCTAGTCGCTGAAGTTCCTCTCTTTCAAAACTATCAGGCGCAGGCTGATTGACCTCGATCCAGTCGCGCAGCTGATATAGACTAGAGAGTTGGTAGGTTTGCGTAGGCGTTAAATGCTCATAGGGATTTTGTAGGCGGGTAGACTGTGCCTGCAAATCTTCCCAGGTCACCACAGTTTGTGCCGATGCGGGCGCAATCAAACTAAGCGCAAAAACACAGCTGAGTAAACAGGCCCAAAGATAGACTGCATAGCGCCGTGCTGGCAAAGCCCTTCTGGAGGAAGAACGCTGAAAAGAAAAGCCCATAGCATCTGATATGCCTAATTTGTCGTCAGTATAACAGTCTGACTTGGGCAGGTCGCCGTTGACTGTACCGGTTCAAGTCAGACAAACTCTGGCAGACAAAAAGCTACGAAAAGACAGATAGCTGCGTATCTGCTGAAGCTGGCATCTCATGAGAGTTCGCAGACGTTTGCAGCGCACCCTCGTGAGCGAGGAGCCATTGCTTACGCTCTAGGCCGCCTGCATAGCCGGTGAGCTGACCGCTAGCACCAACCACTCGATGGCAGGGAAGCGCAATCGAAATAGGGTTCAGTGAGTTTGCCATGCCCACCGCCCGCACAGCCTTGGGATTATTCATCGCTTTAGCCAGCTCGCCGTAGGTCATCACCGAACCAGGCGAAATTTTGCGTAGGCCTTGCCACACCTGCCGCTGAAAGTCAGTGCCACCTGTTGCCATCGGCATAGATTCGAGGGCACTTAGCTCACCTGCAAAGTACTGCTTCACGTGATCGCACATCCCAGCCGGATTATCCACCCGCACCAGCTGCACGGTTCCAAACCGCTTATGCAGCAGCTTCATCATCCGAGCCCTGTAGTCTTCAAAATCCAGCGCTAATAAAACGCCATCACACACAACTACAATCACATCTCCCACAGGTGAACTAACAACGTCAGTTTCTAAAGGACTATTGAGTACGCCATCAATGAGTTCTCTGTTAACAAGTGATGCTGTCATCCGTTTACCTCTACTATTGCTTTTTCTCTTTTCCTTTTCGTTGCTTTAGATGCTAGTGTGTCAGACGCATTACTTTTGTCCGTATTCTTTTTAGCCGCACTCTGCGCCGCGATTGTCTCCGCCTGCCGCTGCGCGTCAAATTGCCACAGATGCATTGCTGCATAGGCTCGCCAGGGTCGCCACTCTTCCGATAGCTGAGTAAATTGCGTGCTGCTAATATCCTTTCCTAAATGTTTCGCTGCTCTCAACAGCGCCAAATCGCCCGGCGGCATCGCATCGGGCTCATTTAGCGATCGCATCGCAATGTAGTGCGCCGTCCAAGGTCCAATGCCAGGCAAAGCACAGAGCGCGTCAATGGCCTTTGGGAGTGTTGTCAGCTCATCGAAAAAGCTAGGACGCTCTGTCACCACCTGCGCCAGGTGTGCGATCGCTCGTGCTCGCGCCTTCACCAGTCCTACCGCCGTCAAATCCGCCTGAGCTAGCACCGCTGCCTTCGGAAATACTCGCGTCAGCGCCTCTGGTTTATGGGTCACCGTCAGTGGCTCACCGTAGGTCTCCACAATCCGGTTAAACACCGTCGTTGCCGCCGCCACGCTCACTTGCTGACCCACAATTGCCCGCACCGCCAGCTCAAACGCATCCCAGGCTCCTGGAATTCGCAACCCCTGATTGCCTATCAGCGGCTTTAGCAACGAAGAACGACTCAGGCACTGCTCTACCGCCACCACATTCACACCCACATCAAACATTTGCCGCAGCCGCGCCATAATCAGCCCCAGTTGGCTCACCTGAGCAAAGCCAATCTGTACCTGTAAATAAGACTCATCTGCCACCGGACTCACCGCAATCCACCCCGGCTCGCCGTCTAGCACAATGCTTCGACAGTAGCCTTCAGCCGATACCGCCTCAATCCCCACCATTCTACGTGGCTGCCAAAAGGCCATCAACGCTTGCCAGTTGTACGGCTCGCCATACGGTAGCTTGAGCGTAATCGGCTCTGACGCACCGTGAGAAGAGCCGTGAGAAGAGCCGTAAGAAGAGCCGTGAGAAGCATTCTGTACTCGGCGTATAGACGAAGGTGATCGCCCGTAGCTATTTTGAAACGCGCTATTAAAACTTCGAATGCTTTTAAACCCAGCTGAAATTGCGATTTCTGTCATCATCAGCGATGTTTCATCGAGCAATCGCTTTGCAAACAGCAGTCGACGGGTTTTCGCCACCTGCCCTGGAGACGTGCCCACATGCTGTGAAAACTGCTGACGCAACGTGCGATCGCTCACCCCCAACCGCGCCGCTAACGCCGTCACCGACCCATCATCCAGTGCCCCTAGCTCAATCATCCGCAGCGCTCGAGCCACCACCGCCGCACTACTCCCTTCTATCGGCGGAGCCATCACACCTGCTGCCGGAGCCAGCTCAGGCCGACAGCGCAAACAGGACCGATACCCCGCATGCTGCGCTGCCGCCGCACTCAAAAAGAACGTACAGTTCTCCAGCTTTGGTAACCGGGCCGGACACACCGAACGACAAAAGATCCCCGTTGAGCGCACACCTACAAAAAAGCGCCCATCGAACCGAGGGTCATTGGCGCGCATTGCCTCGTAGCAAACGTGCCGATCTAGAACTGTGCTCTTTAGATGCTGACTCAATCGCTGACTCCAGAACGCCCTCTCAGCTTAGAAAAGTCCTCGCCGAGTGACTAGTCTTTTTCGGCATTCAATATCCGAGTCAGGACTGCTAACTTAGGCAACCGCATGCCCAGCTGCCGTAATCGCCTGCTTCACGGAAGACTCAGACATACCGCTATCTATTTCTACCGTCTTGTTTTCCACGTCGACGCTCACCTTGGCATTAGCGTCGTGCACCTTAATTTCCTTAGTGATAGTCTCCGCGCAGCCACCACATTTAATAGAAGGCACACTCAAAGTCATGGTCATTATTTTTGTTCTCCTAACATGGGAGAGTTTGAATCGACAGCTCCAATCCTATCGGTTCCATCCATCGTTTCGGAAAAAAATCGACGCTCAGTTCGCAATTTCTAACGATCTCTAACGATGGAGAGATCTTACCTACTTCTAGAGGACCAGACTGCAAACCGTTCGTCTATAGCCCACCGACAAAGCGCCCTGGACTCAGCAGCCGATGCGGGTCAAACTTCTCTTTGATATCGCTCATTACCTTGAGCGCATTGCCGGTATAGCCCCATACCTCTATCGATTGCTTTAGCGCAATCGGCGCTTGCAGTATGCTCAAAAACCCGCCGTTATCTTGAGCATGCGATCGCACCTTCCCCAGTACTGCCACAAAATCCGCCTCCGTTGCCGCTTTCGCTGGCCACTGAACCCACCCAAGCCCACTGCTGCTATGTAGCTTGGCCTCACAGCTTCCGGGCATTAACTGCGCCAGCAAAGCAGGCAGCGCACTGGGCCTCATCCCCACCTTACACAGCACCGTATCTGGCCGTATCCGGTCATTCATCTTCTGCCAAAAAGCGGCATCCTGCTCAGCTTCTAGCTGCTGTAGCGTCAGTCCATGCGTGGTTGCTATCTTCTTTAGCCGCTCCGTTTGTTCCTCTACCCCATCGGGAATGCCCTGAAAGCGAGCCACCAAACTCATCACAGCTTTATCATCTGCTGCTTCGCCCAGCAGCTCAGCCGTCAGCCCCGCCAGCGTTAAATCCATCGCCACTGGCGTCAGCCCCGAAAAGCGCACCTCAGCCACCGCCTTCTCAATCGCCGTTTCACCTCCTGTGATTACCAGCGTGCGCGAAGTCCCCGCCATCGGATACAGCCGAAACGTCAGCTCACTCAAAATCCCCAAATTCCCATAGGCCCCAGTCATCAGCTTCATCAGGTCATAGCCCGCCACATTTTTCACGACGCGCCCACCGGCCCTCGCCAGCTCGCCGTCATAGCGCACTAGCTGCAAGCCAATCACCATATCCCGCAGTCCGCCATAGCGCTGCCGCAAAGACCCCGTATCCGCCGTTGCCACTACTCCGCCAATAGTCGCATCCGCTTCAAACGCCGGATCGATTGCCAACAGCTGCCCTGCCGCCGCCAGCTGCCGCTGCAAATCGGCCACCTTTACCCCAGCTTCTACCGTCACAGTAAAGTCACCCACCGCGTGCCCTACCACTCGGTTTAGCCGAGCCGTGCTAATCACAACTTCAATACCTTCTGCTAGGCCGCCCCAGCCCAGTTTGCTACCTTGCCCCATCGGCAGCACTCGCCACTGCTGCTCGTTTGCGAGCGCCATCACCTGGCTCAGCTGTTCAATAGTGTCTGGATAGACGATGCAAGCAGGCGGAACATCTATAGCAATGGCAGCCATCACTTGTCGTTGCTGCTCAGGCAAAACCGCCGCCCACATGACAGCTTTGTCTCCCACTCTTTCAGACAATCGAGCTGCAATCGCCTCACTGTTTACATGCTGGCTCGCAGACATACCAAAACCCAGTAACCACTGTGACTAGATAGCCACAGCAATTACCCTACCGCCTAGCGCTTACCCTAGTCGATGCCGATCGATACAGGCCCGGTAGCGGGCGCAGCAGCCGTCGGTCCGCTGCGCGGCTTACGAAAATCTTGATAGAGGCGATCGCGCCACTCCCAAAATGCCTCAAACTCAGGCGCATCCACTAGCCCAGGCACACCCTTACCACCAATGCCCACCGGCAAATCAACATACAGCGCCGACGGAAACTTCAAATACATCGACAGGCCCGCTACTGCAAAGTCAGCCAGCGTCGGCGCATCGCCACACAGATAGGGCTGTATACTCAAAATCAAACACAGCGCCTCCAAGTCCTGCCGCAAAATATCTGTCGCCGACTTCACCGCATCGCCACCAAAGCCAGCGCCAGTACCGAGCAGGCTCAGCAGATCGCTAGGGACAGAGCCAACCGCATTTTTGACCAGCTCAGGCGTAGAAACCGGTAGCAGCGCCGTACGGAAGTTAGGATGCTGATTGAATGCGCCGATCATCGCCTTTCGACCGTTCAACCCGAGCGATTCATCGGCCCAGGCTTCCATCATCAGGCACAGTCCCTTTTGCTTGGTATCAGCTGGAATCACTGGCTTGCCTGGATACTTCGTATCTAGGTAGCGTGTGATCGCAGTCGAATCTGGTACCACTTCATCGCCATCTTTCAGCACCGGCACCTGCCTTTGACCCGATAGCCTATAGAGTTCTATCTGCCCTAACCCTGGAGAAACTTCAATGGTTTTATAGGGTAATTGCTTGTAATCGAGTACTAGCCTGACTTTTTCGCAATAGTGAGACGCTTCAAATTGGTGTAGTTCTAACATCAGAACAGTCTTCTCCAGGATTAAATAAGTGTCAAACGTAAGTAAATACCGCAAGTGCCAAATCGCACTCATAACAAAGCCTTAACCTTCTTTATGAGGGGATAATCTGCCTGCGGTGATTGGCCGTATCTATACTGACGCCTTTAAGCATAAGAAACATCTATCTATTCAAACCCCTTCCGTTTTGCAGATTGTTCGATACACTTTGTAAAAGCTTAATGAAGTTTAGTTAACACTTAACGTAATTAAGTTACACATCGCACCTGATAGATCGCACTTAATGCATCGCACCCCACACAAGACAGTTATCAAGACAGCTCACTAAGGACATAAAGAGGATTTATGCAAGCTAACAACAGCCCCCGTTTTCTCAAGAACTTCATGATTGGCCTCGTGGCCAGCAGTGCGGGTGCATTCATTGCGCTTCCAGGCTCCGCAATGCCCGAGCCCGCAGAAACAGGGACCGAAATCGAAGCGACTGAGGAAATTGCTGCACCTACCGCAGCTGAGACGTTGCCTACTCCGGGTGCAGAAGCACTAGAGACAATTCCAGCAGCTGACGTTGCTCCTGTAGAAACAGAAGTGGTTGCTGAAGACGAATTGACCGAAGAAGTTGCTGCTGACGAAATGGTTGAAGAGGAGCCCGTTGCTACTGAAGAGGCTATGGAAGAAGAGCCTGTCGTAGAAGAGCCCGAAGCCGTAGAAGAGCCCGTTGCTGAAGACGGCATGGAAGAAATGCCTGTTGCAGATGAAGAACTTACTGACGAAGAGCCTGTTGCAGACGAAGAACTTACTGACGAAGAGCCTGTTGCAGACGAAGAGCTCACCGACGAAGAACCTGTTGCCACTGAAGAGATGGACACAGCGGAATTTACGATTGCTGAACTCACTGACAACAGTGACTCGTTTGAGATTTTGGCAGCTGCGCTTGCTGCGGCTGACCTCACCGAAATCCTCGGTAGCGAAGGCCCCTTCACCGTATTTGCACCTACCGATGATGCATTTGCAGCGTGGCCCGAAGGTTCCGTTGACCAGCTACTGCTTCCTGAGAACAAGGATGTGCTGATTCAGGTTTTGACTTATCACGTCGTTCCTGGCGCTATTCTTTCTACTGATTTGGAAGATGGTAGTGTTGCCACCGTTGAAGGTAGCGAAGTTGAAATTGCGATCGCAGATACGGTCACCGTCAACAACGCTAACGTTGTCGCTGCCGACATCGAAGCTAGCAACGGCGTCATCCACGTCATCGACCGCGTCATCATCCCGCCTTCTCCTGAAGCGAGCACCGATGTAGAGACTGAAGAAACAGCTGCTGCTGTAGCTGAGTAAGGAAACCTGACTGGCTCTCACCACTTAATAGGTTCACTGGGTGCATCTGATGTGAGCCTAAGCGGTGGGGTCAACTTTAAAAACGCTTGTGTATTTCGCTCTCACGATTGTCTTGTCATAAAAATGCCCCTTCTGCCTGTGCTGGTGGAAGGGGCTTCTTGCGTTTAACCCAACGCTCTACACGCTGTATTTGCACTCGGCGTCGTCTCTACCGTCACCGCCGAAAACCCAGAGGCCTGTAGCAGCTGAGTTACCACCAGTGCCGCTCTGTCGTTCGCCTGGTCCAAAATACCTTGCTCGCATGCTGCTCGTTCAATCTTCACTAGTGCCTCTTGCTGTGCCAAAGACTGAAGCTCCGGCGCTCGATCTGGTCCCAGGTTGAAAAAACCTCGGCTGTAGTCGTACACATCCGAGCGAGCGACGTCTATTTTCGTATCTAGTAGCTTTGGCGGTGGCAGCGTCAGCTTAATTTGCGTTCCTGTTTCCGAAGGGCTCACGTCTGCTGTGGTGAGTTCTTCTAGGTCCACACCCGCGCGCACTTCGCCATAGGCAACGTATAGCAGATTCGTTTTACCAATGGTGACTTCACCCAGCTTGCGATCGCTCTGCGCAGGTACCACTGCTTCCATAGTAAACACCGCCGTTGTCAGCTCGCTGACTTCCTGTACCTGCTCTACCACCACCGTACGCACATCCACCGTTTCTTCTGGCGGCTGAATGGTCAGCGAGTCTTTCATATCTTCAAAGAACTGACCGCCTGATCGAAGAAAGGCAAAGAGCGCTAAGCTGCCGAGCATGACTGCGCCGCCTGTCGTTGCGATCGCAATTAACTGCAAAGCCCTAAAAATTGGCGTGCCTCCCCGCTTTCGCTCTCGTCGCTCTTGCCGGTCTCGGGCCCTGTCACGAGTAGAGTCACGTCTTGACGGCGACTTGGGACGGTAGGACTTCGGCATTTGAGACTTCATAGCAGGTGGCCAAGCAGTGCTTATATCTTAATAGAACTTTCCCATTCACCTACCTATATATAGTGGCGGTTAACCGTAGGTTGATGGTTAATACATTAGTTCTACATCAAATTGCAAAATTAGCCAAGTGTATAAATCAGGATGCAATACGTCAGATAAATAGTGCTAACTAAGCGATATAGAATATACGGTAGAAAACTTTCTCGGTGAGATGTATTTAGGTGAGTGAAAAGGACAAGAGTGGAGAGAAAACGCCGTTAAAAACGCCGCACTTATACGAAGTAACAGAAATAAGAAAAGGTTTTTTCCAGGTTCAGTACGAGCAGAGAAGAAGAGAAATTGAAGACTATCTCAATCGAATAGAGCAAGATCAAAAGTATGGCTTACTGGTGACGGGCGTAATTTGGTCATGGCTAGCGGTCAACTACGACAAGTTTCAGAGTTTTGGAAACTTTAGAGTGGTTTTTCTTATTTTGCCAACTGTGCTGATGTGGTTGTTTTTTAAGCGCTGTCAAATCATGCATAGTACTATTACGCTAAATGGCGATCATCTGAGAAAGTTGGAAGAAGCGGTTGGTTTGGGCTCGTTTGGATGGGAAGTATGGTTGACAAATGAACGAAAGGCCACCTTAGATAAGGACGGAATTTTTCTCGGCAAGTTACCCTTTTTCAAAGGCGCTTCGAGGAAACAGTCTTCCTTAGATAAGAGGGGGATTTTTCTGAAGCAGATGCATTTTACTTTCTGGAGGATATTGATAGGCGTCAATCTTCTATTACCTATCTTTTTCTTCTTCGCCAACCCACAGGAAATATCCTCTCATTATCCGTATATTGAAATGTCCTCTCATTATCCGTATATTTAAGAGATATCGAGTACGCCATACCCATACTTGCCAAGCACTATCTGCTGACCACTGAAAGTAGCATTTTGGTTTGGATAGCTCAACATACGGCTATCTCCCAATGACAAATCTGACACTGAATATACTGCATCTTTTTCACTCAAGTTAAAGACAAACATCAGCGTCTGCGTCTCACACTCGCGTATGTAGGCAAAGCAATTCTCCTTCGTAGGAAGTCCTCGAAAAGTTCCTTTTATAATCGCCTGCTGTCGCTTACGCCAAGATAGACAATCCTTGAACGACTGAAGGATAGAATATTTATTTTTCTCTTGTTGAATGGCAGCTAGAGAAATTTGTTGTTCCATCATCGGCAGCCATGGCTTATCAGCTGTGGTAAATCCTCCTTGGTGCGCCGTACTGTCCCATGGGAAAGGCGTACGGCAGCCATCTCGACCTTTGAACTCTGGATAGTATTCAATGCCATAGGGATCTTGGAAATCCTCAAAAGGGACGTCACCTTCTGGGAGACCGAGTTCTTCGCCCTGATAGATGCAGTATGCGCCGCGAATAGTGAGCCCTAGCAGCATAGTTAGCCTTGCAAAGTCGGCGTCGGGTTCGGTCGTGCCTACTCTCCAACGATTGTTGACCCTAGCGACATCGTGGTTGCTGAACGCAAAGCAAAACCAGCCGTCTTTTAGAATTTCTTCGATTCTGGTAAGGGTTTTGTGTATGTAGTCAGCGCTGAATTGAGTATTCAACAGGCTGAAGCTATATGCTAGCTGACAGCGTTTACCGCCTTGGGTATAGGTAGAGGCAATCAGGTCTGGGTCGTCGCCGCCGGTTTCTGCTAGGAGGACTGTGTTTGGGTATTGATTGGTGAGCGATCGCACTTCCTCCAGCCAGCCAAGGATATCAGGATGATTGCTGCTAAAGTCTCGTAGCTGCATAGTGATGGGGTTAGTCGCGGCGACGTCTACGGGAAGGGGTGTGCTGGGAGATCGCACCGGGTTATCGCGCAGCTGCGGGTCAGCAATCGTCTGAAAAATAGCGTCGAGCCGAAACCCATCAACACCTTTCTCTAGCCAAAACTTGGCTGTCTCTAGCAGTGCCTTGCGTACGGCTGTATTGTGCAGATTAAGTGCAGGCTGACCAACTAAATAATGATGTAGATAGTATTGTCTGCGCTTGCTGCTCCACTCCCAAGCGCTACCGCCAAAATAAGAGAGCCAGTTGTTGGGTGGTGTTCCATCTGGTTTTGGGTCTGCCCATACATACCAGTCGGCCTTAGCACCGTCTTTGCATTGTTTACTCTCTAGAAACCAAGGGTGCTCATCGGAGGTATGTCCCCACACCTGATCGATAATCACTTTGATATCGTATTTTTTGGCAATAGATAACAGCTCATCAAAGTCTGCCATCGTGCCAAACATAGGATCGATGCTGCAATAGTCAGCAACATCGTATCCAAAGTCTTTCATAGGAGACTTAAAGAAAGGAGAGATCCAAATAGCGTCAATACCCAACGCATTTAGATAATCCATTCTGTGCAGAATGCCTTGAAGATCGCCAATGCCATCACCATTGCTATCTTGAAAGCTGCGGGGATAGATTTGATAGATAACCGCGCTGCGCCACCACTCGTACTGTGTCATGGTTGAATCCTGTAGTGACTTCAGCTTAGGCTACTTATGCCGGATATGCTCATATACCCCTTCATACTGATCTCCCGGCTCCTTCCAAGAGTAATCACAGTCCATTCCTTGTTTCGCCAGCGTTTCAAACAGCTCAGGCTCCTTGTGATACAAATTTAGCGCTCTCCCTAACGCAGACTCCAGCGCCACCGCGTCGTTTTCATAGAAGACAAAGCCATTCCGGTCTTCCTTTTTGTGACTCTCGTCATAATCCCAGTCAAAAATTGTATTCACCAACCCGCCAACACCGCGCACCACGGGGACCGTGCCATACTTCAAGCTAATGATCTGCGTTAGCCCGCAAGGCTCATAGTTGCTCGGCACAATCATAATATCCGCCGCCGAATAGATCAGATGCGCCAGCTCTTCGTTATAGCCAATCTCCAAATGACAGTCTGGATTCTCATTCAGGTGAATCTTCTCATGCCAAAACCAATCATTTAGCGACGGCTCCGATGCGGAACCCAGCAGTACAAACTGCGCATCATTTGCCAGGCTGTAATACAGTCCATGATGCACCTGATGTACGCCTTTCTGTTGATCTAGCCGACCAATAAACGCCACAATCGGCTTGTCATTCGCCTCTAGCAAAAATCGTTCTCTCAGCGCCTTCTGATTAATGGCCTTGTTCTCAAAGTCCGAGATACCATATTGCACTGGAATCACCGCATCCACCTGCGGATTCCAAATGTCGTAGGCCACTCCATTCAAAATCCCACCAAACTTATCCTGATAAATGTCTAGCGTAGGCTGCAACCCACAGCCAATATCGGTAAATCGGGCCTCCCAAGCGTGATGCGGCGATACTGTATTTACATAGTTGGCATACACAATGCCGCCCTTCATCATATTGATAGAGCCTGCATTGTTGTTATCGCCAATGCGATCGCGCCGTCCATAGTACTCAGGCCGATGCAGCCCCACCTGATCCAAAATATCCAGGCTCCACACACCCTGATGTTTGAAGTTATGAATGCTATAGCACACTCGCTGATTCGCCATACCGTGGTGCGCATACATCTCAAATAGCATCACCGGAATCAGCCCCGTCTGCCAATCGTGACAGTGAATCACATCTGGCCGCTTACCACTCTTCAGCAAAAACTCCAACGCCGCCTTGCTAAAAAATGCAAACCGCACCTGATCATCCCACTCACCGTAGTACTTGCCCCGGTCAAAAAAGCCCTCCATAGAGTGCGGCCCAATGAAAAAGCACAGCTGGCCGTGCACCCATCCGCAGTCTACTGAGCAGTGAATCACCCCACCATTCCAGGGCACGTACAAATCCTTATACGCCTCATGCATACACCACACATGGTCATAGCGCATACAGTCATACTTGGGGAGCACCACCTCCACACAGTGGCCGCGACTGTCTATCTCACGGCTGAGCCCATACACCACATCGCCTAGGCCGCCCGCTTTGATCACAGGCGCGCATTCAGAGGCAATTTGTACGATATACATGGGCACATCTCCACGGAAGGGTGTAATGAAAGTTTATGAATATGAATATTCAAGCAGAAAGAGCGCCGAATTTCGACCCATCAACGGCTTTAAATCTGTCAAGCCCCTGAGTCATCAGTCTAGTAGAACAATTGAGAACCCTGACGAGAGCCCTTAGCACCAACCAAATTTGCAAACAAGCTTAAAAAGTTGCGCCCCAAATCATCACGGAACTTATTACTGACTATTGAGTGCTTTAGCTAACCTTGAGAATGGCATGGGCCTTCACATTCCGACCTACCTCAAGGACTCACTCATGATTGCAAGCGCTCCTAGCAAATATCCCAACCTCGACGATACCCGCTCAGGCTTGCCCAACATCTGCGGCTGGGAAGACACCATCACCCAAGTCACCAACCACGACGACCGGATCTTCCTTCCTCGCACCAATTTAGACATTTCAAAAATTACTGCTGGGTTCGCCTGCGCCCTTCACATGCACCAGCCCAGCGTGCCAGCTGGCCACGATGGTAGTACCATCAGTAACCTTCAGCGTATGTTCGAGAATCAAGGTGAAGGCGACAACCACAACGCCTCTGTCTTCGCTTGGTGCTACAAACGCATGGGGGAGTGGATTCCCGACCTCGTAGCCAAGGGCGAAAATCCTCGCATCATGCTCGACTACTCCGGCAACCTCTTTTGGGGATTTCGCCAAATGGGCCGAGAAGACATCATCGGTGACCTCCAGCGCCTGTGTGAGCCGCAGTACCAGCCCTACATAGAGTGGATGGGCACCATGTGGAGCCATGCCGTCGTTCCCTCCACCCCCATCCCCGATATCAAGCTACATATTCAAGCCTGGCAGCATCACTTTGCCGCCATGTTTGGCTACGATGCGCTCAAGCGGGTAAAGGGCTTCTCCCCACCCGAAATGCATCTGCCGAACAACCCCGATACCCTCTATGAATACATCAAAGCCCTCAAAGACTGCGGCTATCGCTGGCTGCTAGTGCAAGAAGACTCTGTAGAAAGACTCGACGGCGAGCGGCTGCACCACGATGACAAGTATATTCCCAACAAATTGATGGCTCGTAACTCTCGCGGCGAAACCATCAGCATCACCGCTTTGATCAAAACCCAAGGGTCAGACACCAAACTCGTTGCCCAAATGCAGCCCTATCACGAGGCCCAAAGTAGACGCCAGAACCGGGGACGTCAACAAATCGGTAGCGTCACTGTGCCCTGTTGCGTATCGCAAATCGCCGATGGTGAGAACGGCGGCGTGATGATGAACGAGTATGGTCGTGACTTTGTCCCTTTTTGGGGCGGTATAAAAGATAATGGCCGCAGCACAGAAGGGGTTGTTGGGCTAAACGGGACTGAATATATAGAGATGATTGAAGCCGCCGGAGTAAGCCCTGACGATTATCCTCAGTGCCAGGCGGTTAGCCAACACAAAATTTGGCAGGTGGTAAATCCCGATAGCGCCACGCCTGAGGCTGTTTCTGAGGCCATTGAACAGCTGAAAAAGACCGATCATCAGTTTCATATGGATGGTGCGTCTTGGACGAACGACCTCAGCTGGGTGCGTGGCTACGAGAATGTGCTAGGTCCAATGAATCAGCTCAGCGCCAGCTTTCACGAAAAATACGACCGCTTGGTACAGGCCGACCCCAGCGTGACCCAGCAGCCTGAGTATCAGGAAGCGCTGACCTACCTCTTGCTGGTAGAAACCAGCTGTTTCCGCTACTGGGGACAGGGCTCCTGGACGGACTATGCACAAGAACTGTACCGGCGAGGTGAGGCTGCGCTACAAAAGTAGTAGAGTGCTACGCGAGCTAAAAGTCTCTTAAACAATACGAATCTCTTTTATATCTCTCTTAAATGAGCCGTCAGCAGCTACTGACGGCTCATTTCTCTTGAAAAGTCTTCTGTTGTTCGTATCAGAGTATGCTCATAAGTTCCTCACACTTCCACGTCATAACTAACGTACTAACTTTCTATAGGTGCAGTGTAATGCTAAGTGTTGCCGATATTATGACCACTGACGTTTTTACGATTCGTAGCTCTGCAAAAGTGACGCAGGCGATCGCACTCATGCAAAAAGAACAGGTGCGATCGCTCATCGTTGAAAAAGCCGTTAAAGGAGGCGCATACGGCATCATCACCGAGCGTGACATTGTCTATAGAGTCACGGCAAAGTCCGCAGACCCCGCCACTATGATGGTGTGCGAAATTATGAAAGTACCCTGCATTGCTGTAGAGCCAGAGTTAGTCTTCTCAGCTGTTGCTAAGCGCTTCGCAGAAGCCGGTATACGATGCGCACCCGTTGTTGAAAACGGCGCGTTGATTGGTATTGTCTCTGTCACTGACATCATCAAGAATAGCAATGTAAAAGATATCCACCTGCCCAAGAACTGGTCACAGCAGGTGGAAACAGCTTTACGCCATAGACGTTTGTGCTGGGGTGAAGCCTGTGATTTAGAACAGGAAAGTGAAGTAGGCCGCAAAATTCTACAGGCGCTTCAACCTAGGGCCTAGAAAGTTGAAAAAGGTTCACCCTTTAATACTCACCCACTGCTCGTAAAGTCGAATTAAGGCCACTAAACGTTTCAATGTTTAGTGGCCTTAATCCTATCTATTGATACACTTTTTAGGGGGCATACTGTGGCGATTCGTAGCATTGGTTCAATGTGTTAGCTAAGACAACAACACTATTCATAAGCACTTACTAGCACAAAAGAATCGACATCTAGGCTATTGTTTGCGATCGCCTCAGAAAGCTGCTCCGCAAAGCACCCACCTACAATACCGCCCTGGCCCAACAAATCAGACCCGTCCGTTCCATAGGTCGTATCTCTGCCGTCGTCGGGCAACTTCAGCAAAAACTGCCCGTCTGGAAAGAACAGCATCGCACCCTCATTAGGGTAATCGTACCTGCCGGGAGCAAGTTCTAGCACTGCAACCGCAGCCACCGTACCGTCAAAATGCATACCCGGTTCAGGTGCAGTCACACTATCAGAGGTACACATTGCATTGATATCGTCTTTTCCATAGCCCTGCTGCTTGCTCCCCGCCGCGTTGTACGCTTGCTGCGCAGAGGCACTCAGCGGCAGCGCAACAGCAGCGCCTAGCGTAGCCACCCCCAGTCCAACGGCAAACAGTTTGGATAATCTCATTGGTCTCTCCTTTTTAAAATCATGCGTGGGCTGCACTTCCTTACGATTACTGTTACACAGCATTTTGCTACCTGCATAAGTGGTTACTTAATTTGATACAAGATAGCCAAATATAGCGAACTGCTAAATGCATTCAGCAGTTCGCGCCGCACTTAGCTAGTAAGCGTAGTGGTTCTAGCGATTACGTATGCACAAAGCTAAGTGCGCAAAGCTATATAATCCAACACTTGCCGTAGCTGACGTTGCGGCAACCCCCCTCGTAAGTTGGTAAATGCGGTTTCGTCGTCGCGTGCTGCCTGAGCAGATGCACTGCCAAAATGTTCGAGAGAGAATTCACATAGAGACGGTTGCTTAATGCTCCTTGCTGAAGTTCGTTTAGCATTTCTCTCGTCGCATTTCGCGTAAATTCAGCCTTCAGCCGAATCTGCAAACAATGTTCTTCCCCTTTCCGCCGCACAAACAGCGATGTATTCGCAGGTGTAATCAAAATATCGCCCCGTCTGTACAGTCCCGTATGGGTTTTGCTATCTTGAGTTCGTAAATAATGTGGGCGGGTAGCTAATGACATATAAAGCGTATGCTTGCATTCAATCTCCAGGGAACTGAACCCGAAGAGACTCAGGTTTGATTTCATCCTCGCACCTTATGAGAACATGAGCACGAGGATAAAAAATAAAATCTCTGCATAGTGCCAAAAACATCTGAATTGAAACTATTCGTCGTTTACCAAAAGCTCCTTGAAAGCTTGAGAGCGGATTTATGACTGTCTCGGCGCAACCGATCACTTCAGAATTTCCTCTACTGGAGACCAAGCTCTACCGTCCAAAATGGTCTGCTGAGCGGGTCTCGCGCCCACGGCTCATCGAACGTATGCAGCCACCGCGCAAGTTAACTCTGGTCTGTGCCCCAGCGGGTTTTGGCAAAACGACGCTGCTAGCAGAATGGGTTGCAACCGTCCCTACATGGGCCGTTGCCTGGGTATCTTTAGATCAGAGTGACAACACGCCGGCTACTTTCTGGACATATCTGATCACCGCGCTGAAAGATGGTAAACCCGGCTTTGGTGAGCGCTCGCTATCGTTAGTGCAATCGTCTCAGCCTCCTGCCATTGAGTCAATCTTGATGATTTTGCTCAATGAACTGACGGCCATTGAAGTGGATATTGCCGTAGTCTTGGATGATTACCATGTGATTGAGGCCCAATCCATTCATGACGGCATAGGTTTTTTACTCAGCCGTTTGCCGCCTCAAGTGCATCTGATTATTTCCAGCCGTGCTGACCCACCTTTATCTTTGGCGCGTTTAAGGTCTCACAGAGCGTTGACCGAGCTGAGGGTGAGCGATCTGCGGTTCACGCCGAACGAAGCCGCCGCCTTTCTAAACCAAGGAATGGGGTTAGAGATAAGAGCAGAAGACGTTTCTGCCCTGGAGCAACGGACTGAAGGCTGGATTGCAGGGCTACAGCTAGCGGCATTATCGCTACAGGGGCGTGAGAATATCTCTGACTTTGTGGCAGCGTTTTCGGGAGACGACCGCTACATCGTGGACTACCTGCTAGAAGAAGTCTTGCAGCGACAGCCCGAGCGTGTCCGTCGCTTTTTGTTGCAGACTGCTATTTTAGATCGCTTGACCGGTTCTCTTTGCGAGGCTGTCTGTCGTGATGCTATTGGTCAAAACGATGGCCAGGACATGCTGGAAACGCTGGAACGGGATAATCTGTTTATCATTCCACTAGACAACAAGCGCCAGTGGTACCGTTACCATCACTTGTTTGCCGATGTGCTTCAGGCTCATGCCCTAAAAGAGTATCCGGAACAGCTACCCAGCCTGCATAGACAGGCCAGTGAATGGTACGAACAGAATGGGTTGTTCTCTGATGCGATTCGTCATGCCCTGGCAGCTCAAGCATTTGAACGAGCGGCAGATCTAATTGAACAGGTATGGCCTGCCATGCGCAATCGTCAGCAAGAGGCCACGGTGCTGGGCTGGCTGAAGGTAGTCCCTGACCCGCTGATTCGGGCTCGGCCCGTACTGAGTGTGGTCTATGGATTATCGCTATTGAACACGGGTCAACCCGATGGGGTTGAATTCCATTTGCACAATGCCGAACAAGCGTTAGCCAAGGTCGAGGGGCTGATGACGAACCTAGAAACAGAGCAATATCGTTCTTTATCGGCTTCCATCGCCAACGCCCGTGCCTTTTGCGCTCAGTCGCTAGGCGATTTCACCGGTGCGATCGCCTACGCCGAGCAAGCTCTGACACTGTTACCTCCTGGCGATAAGAACGAGCGAGGCGTGACCGCAGCATTTCTCGGGTTAGCCTACTGGACTAGCGGCGATGTCGCAGCGGCATACCAATCCTTTTCCGAGGCGTTGGCGGTTTTTCAAAAGTTGGGCAGTATCGAGATCGCAGTGAGTGCTACGTTAGGTCTCGCGAATATGGGGTTGGCTCAGGGGCAGCTACAGACAACGGTTAAAACCTGCGAGCAGACTCTACAAATGGCAGAACAATTAGCTGAGAAACAGCCTGGGTCGGTTATGCGGGGGCTAGCAGATGTGTATTTGGGGTTGAGTGAAATTCGCTACGAACAGGGAGACTTAGCGACTGCCAGTCAGCTGCTTCAAAAAGGTGAGGTACTACTAGAGCAGGGGGCAGTATCGGGAATTGATTATCTTTGGTGGTTAGTAAAAGCTCAATTAACAGCGGCTCAAGGAGACTTAGACGCTGCCCTTGACCAACTACAAGAGGCGGCACAGCTGTACCGTCGTCGATCGCCAATTCCAAATGTGCGCCCGGTTGAAGCGCTAAAGGTGCGATGGTGGGTGCAGCAGGGGAGATTGACCGAAGCGCTGGGCTGGATGCAAGGGTGCGAGTTGTCGGTAGACGATGAGCCAGCCTATTTACGTGAATATGAACACCTGACCCTGGCTAGAGTCCTGATTGCTCAGCATAGAAGTGATTCAGAAGAGAGAATCCATCGGGTTATTGGTCTCTTGACTCGATTACTAGCTGCCGCAGAAGCCAAAGAACGGGTGGGCAGCGTGATTAAAATTTTGGTAGTTCTGGCACTAGCACATGAGGCTCAAGGGGATTTACCAGCTGCAATTACACCTTTAGAACGGGCCTTGCCCCTGGCCAAACCCGAGGGCTATGTTCGGATCTTTGCAGAATGCGGGACTCCGATGGCGCGACTGCTGCAAGCGGCGATGACTCGCGGCATTACTCCTGTCTACACGACTCGACTACTGGCTGCATTAGAGACCTGGGGGCAACAGCCAAAAGCGTCCTCTTCTCTCCCACTCTCCTCAACTCCCCAACAGCTGATCGAACCCCTCAGCCAAAGGGAGCTGGATGTGCTTCGATTGCTAAATACTGAGCTGTCTGGCCCAGAAATCGCCCGTGAACTTGTCGTAGCCTTGAGTACAGTACGCACCCACACTAAGCGTATTTACAGCAAACTCAACGTCACCAATCGTCGGGCTGCGGTGAAACGAGCCGCAGAGCTAGAGCTGATTTAAAGACTCGTCCTCACATCAAATCCCTACGATTAATCCCCAGCTCAATCCCCACATCTGAGGACTACGACTCCCCACCTTTATTTGTACTTTTAAGTTGTTAACGCAAGCAACCTTTAGAGGGGCTACGCAATCGCAACTCCTATGAGCCAACTCTGCCGTTCCGCTGACAGTCATCTCCAGTACGAAATTCGTGTCAGGGGGCATCTTGCGTCCCACTGGAGTTACTGGTTTGAGGGATTCGCGATCGCACTCAAAGATAACGGTGAAACATTGTTGTCTGGCCCGGTGGTTGACCAAGCCGACCTCTATGGCGTACTAATCAAGGTCCGCGATTTGGGGCTACCGCTGATTTCGGTTATGCCCGCTCAAGTTGTGGCCGCCCAGACAGAAAACTCAAATACAAGGAGAATGAACAATGACTATACAGAGCATGAATGTGCAGAAACAGATGTTGACAATATCCATGAAAGCTAAGCTGTCTGCGCTATGGCTATTTTTTCTCTTCAACATTATCTTTCGAGATATTCATGAATTTGTGGAGCCGGGATTCATTGAAGAGATTATGACCGGCACCTCCAATGGCAACCCAATTACAGAACATATGCTGCTATTGGGCGGGGTGATGATTGAAGTGCCAATTGCAATGGTTCTATTTTCCAGGTTGTTGCCCTATGGTGCTAATCGCTGGGCCAACATCATTGTTGCCGCGCTTTACGGCGTTCTGATCGCTTCCTTTGGTACTACCGATCTAGACGATGTCTTCCATCTGGTTATGGAGAGTGCAGCGCTCTCCTTCATCATTTGGTCGGCGTGGCGGTGGCGGAATCCATCTATTAAAAAGCATTCGATGAGTCAGGAAGCATTGTCTGGCCGCCAACTGCATTGATGGGGAGACTGGACTGGAAAATAGTTTTCACGCATTTGTGTCAGAAAAGCCAAGCTGACTCAAAATTGGAGACACGGCAAGGCAACTCAATCAGCATCCATCTCGGTCATGAATACTATGAATAAAACAAACCCGATGAAAAAAGTGGCTGTATTTGGCAATACGGGCGGCGGAAAATCTACGCTCAGCCAACGTCTGGCTGAAATAACCGACTTACCCTGGGTGCCGATTGATTCGCTACAGTATCAATCGGGTGGCAGAGAAGTCTCTCCCGCTGAGTTCAAGACTGCTCACGATGCGCTACTGCAACGGAACCAGTGGATCGTAGATGGATTTGGTTCTATGGATACCCTATGGAATCGGTTGGCCGTGGCCGACACCTTGGTCTATCTGGATATGCCCGTGCAGCAACATTACTGGTGGGTGACCAAACGCTTTCTTCAAGGCGCTTGGGTGCCCCCCGCTGGTTGGCCAGACAACAGTCCGCTGTGGCAAGGCACGTGGAAAAGCTACTCTACCGTCTGGCTGTGCCACACCAAACTGACGCCCAGGTATCGAGACTATGTGAAAACGGCTAAGGCTACAAAACAGGTTTTTCATTTGAGATCTCGCCAAGACATAGAGCAGTTCTGGCAAACGATGGCAGCAAAATTTCAGACATAAGATCTGCTGCAATCTTCAAGGAATGTTGAAAATGTTGCACACAAGGAAGACGTGAGAATATGAAGAACAAAATTATTGAGCTAGAAGAAAGACTAAGATTGGCAATGCTCAATTCAGATGTTTCTGAATTAGACGAATTGATTTCACCAAATTTGTTGTTCACGAATCATCTCGGAATATTGGTGTCGAAAGAGGATGACCTCAATGCACATTCGAGTAAGGCTTTTGTGTTTAAGTCCCTCGAAATATCGGAATTAAAAATACTCATTCATGAGAATTCTGCTGTGGTGTCAGTTAAAGCCGAAACTCAAGGCTACTACAACAATCAGCCAGCAAATGGTAGTTTTCGCTTTACTCGTTTTTGGTCAAATATTTCGGGTAAATGGCAGGTTTTTGCAGGACACTCAAGCATCATCGCGTAGCAAACCGCTGCTATTTTTATTGTTGAGCTATTGACAAACAATAAAGTTCGAATCAAGGCAAATAGCCAACGCTATCTAGGAGAAAAACTATGGTTCAAGCAAGCCAATTCTGGAACAAGATTGCCGATAAATATTCCAAGCAGCCAATTGCTGATGAAGTGGCATACCAGAAAAAACTGGCGGTCACTCGCGACTACTTTCGAACTGAAATGGAAGTGCTAGAAATCGGCTGCGGTACGGGGGGCACAGCAATCCTTCATGCCCCTTATGTAAAACACATTCGCGCCATTGATTTTTCTGCAAATATGCTTGCCATTGCCCAGGATAGGGCAGAGGCTGAGCACATTCACAACGTCACATTTGAACAGGCCGCCATTGAAGATCTCGATATCTCTAATCAGAGTCTGGATGCGGTGTTGGGACTCAGTATTTTGCACCTGTTGAGAGACAAAGATGCTGCGATTACACAGGTATACAAAATGCTAAAACCGGGTGGATTCTTCGTTACCAGCACTGTTTGTATAGGAAATACGATGAGCTGGTTTAAGCTTATCGCGCTTATTGGGCGAGTCCTCGGCTTTCTTCCATTTGTTCAAGTTTTAACCACGCAGGAATTGGCAGATAGCCTTATCCAAGCTGGATTTGAACTAGATTATCAATGGCAACCGAGCAAGGACAAGGCAGTATTTATCGTAGCCAAAAAGCCTGCATAGTCACCACAGCTTTCTAGTCACCACAGCTTTCTAGCAATTGAATTCACAAAGCATATAGCCCTCTTATTATAGAGGGCCAATTTAGCCATGCCATTAAGTACAACAATCCCTACATTAGATCACTGGAAAACCGCTCCCAGTATCGATACCTTGCGATCGCGCTACGATGCCTCTGCCCCTCACTGGCAGGACAATCTAGTCCGCTTAGGTCAGCTCCACGATTATCAGCTGTTGTTTAAAGATCAAAGTGTACGCAGCAGCTTGAATCATCTTGATAACACATCAAAAATTCTCGACTGCGGCGTGGGGACAGGCGCTTTTAGCCTAGCCCTGTTAGACAGTATCGAACAGCCTGCGCATATTACTGGAATCGATATCTCTCATCCTATGCTAACTCAGGCACAACAGAATCTGAAAAATCGCTGCACAACTCTCGATTTGAGATGGGGGAATATTAGACACTTACCCTTTGCCGATGAGTCCTTTGATGCGATTACTTTTGCCCATGTCTTGGAGCACATGGCCGAGCCAATAGAAACGTTGCGTGAGATGATCCGAGTCTTGAAGCCGGGTGCCCCGCTGATTGGTTCAGTGACTCGCAAAAACCTGGGTCAAGCTCTGATGTCTCTGCATTGGTCTAATCGAGGATATTCCGCTAAGCAGCTAGTCTCTTTTCTACAAGCAGCAGGGCTTGAGTCCGCCAGCGCCTTTAACTATGGGACTGGCTGGTCGAGACGGATGTGCATAGCTGTGCTCGGGACTAAACTTTGAGAAAATTATGAGTTCTAAAAGGAACGATATAGAGCATTCGGATAGGTCTTAATCAAGGCTAGCTCGATCTGTAAGCTTTAGGCGTCATCCCAGTGAGCTGTTTGAACTGCTTGCTCAAATGACTGTGACTGTTAAAGCCGCAGGCGAAGGCAATGTCAGTGATTAATCGATCTGTGTTTTTCAACAATTGCTTGGCACGCTCTACTCGCTGCTGAAGCAGATACTGATAGGGTGAAATGCCCAGAGACTGCTTGAATAAACGGCTGAAGTGAAATTGACTCATGTCTAGCAATCGGGCTAAATTAGGCAACTTAATCTCTTGATCTAAGTGAGCATCGATATAATCTAAGACTTGTCGTAGCTGACGCGGCGGTAAACCGCCTTCATATATGGGTAAATGCGGCCTAGTTGTCGTGTGCTGCCTGAGTAGGTTTACCGCCAGAATATTTGAGAGGGAATCGATGTAGAGACGATTACTTAAAGACCCCTGTTGAATCTCGTCTAGCAACATTGTGCTAATAGATTCGAGCTGCGGGCTGCGGGCTTGGAAGTCGGGTTTTAGGGTGATGCGATCGCAATCCCCAACCACTGTCTCCCTCGCAACCTCCCGCATAAATTCATCTGTCATCCGAATTTGCAGACAATTCTCCTCCCCTTCCCACCGTGAAAACAGCGGTGTGTTTGCCGGGGTAATCAACATCTCCCCTCGTCGATATAGGCCGGTATGGGTCTTGCCGTCCTGAGCATGTAAATAATGAACGGGGCGAGCAGCTAGCGATATAAACAGCGTATGCTCGCCTGCAAAGAGGCTGTTCGCCTCCCCAGACGAATATTGCAGCAGATTGACTTGAACCTGTGGCTGCTTTTCAATCGTTTCTATAGCCGTATTTTCCATGGCCTAGTCCAACGCTATCTATCTTCAAATATATGCGATGTTTGCTGCTGTGGCGGTATTGACAGGCACTTTGAAGCAAAAATCGTCAACCCATCGCAAGATTGTGATAGTTCCGCAAGAAGTTGACAGCTAAGGCCGCCCAGTATTCGTAAGCTAAAAACGTCAAAACTTTGGAGACAACCGCAATGAAACTTGTAATTTTTGGTGCAACCGGAACTGTTGGAGAAAAAGTCGTAGCACAAGCCCTAGAACAGGGTCATCTTGTCACTGCTTTTGCTCGCACCCCTGCCAAGCTCAACATCCAGCATCCTAATCTCACTCTCTTCCAGGGAGATGTCATGAATCTCTCATCCGTAGAACAAGCGATTCACGGACAAGACGCCGTCGTTTGTGTCCTCGGCTCTGGAAAAAGCCTAAATAGCACCGTCCGCTCAGAGGGGACTCAGCAAATCATCAAAGCAATGGAGCAGACCGGGGTTAGACGGTTTATTTGCCAATCGACGCTGGGCGCAGGCGATAGCTGGGGAAATTTGGACTTCTACTGGAAGTATGTAATGTTTGGATTCATCTTGCGTAAGGTCTTTGCCGACCATCAGCGGCAAGAGCGCTATGTCAAGCAGAGCAATCTAGATTGGACAATTATTCGCCCCAGCGCCTTTATTGACGGACCACGTACTGGTTCATATCGACACGGCTTTCCAGGTGACGATAAAACATCAACCCTCAAAATTTCCCGAGCTGATGTTGCAGACTTTCTGTTGAAACAGCTGACGACAGATACGTATTTGGGCAAGACACCAAGCTTGTCTTATTAGGGCTTTCTGTTTAGGGCTTTCCGTTCTAGCGCTCCTTCTTTCTCCTTATTCAATAGAAAATCTATAGGAGCGCTAACAGCACATCTTCTTACGAGCACTCGCACTACAAACTTCTCCGTCAGGCATCGCGGCGATCGCTTGTCCAATCATTTGTTCTAAAAACACGAGGATTCTTTATGAAAACCGTTTCTGTTGTTTATTTCTCAGGCTCAGGCCATACCCAACTCATGGCCGAGTCCGTCGCGAAAGGCGCTGAACAAGTTGACGGTACGACTGTTCAAGTCTTGCGAATTACAGGTGAACAAATTACCCAAGGTCGCTGGAAGGATGAAGCGATTTTAGAGCAACTGAATCAATCAGATGCAATCGTATTCGGTTCCCCCACTTACATGGGCGGTGTCTCGGCCCAGCTCAAAGCCTTCATTGATGCGGCCAGTGCCATCTGGTTTCAGCAAGGTTGGAAAGATAAAATTGCAGGTGGCTTTACTCATTCTGGTTCCCCCAGTGGTGATAAGCAGGGCACACTGCTCTACCTTGTAACCAACGCCATGCAGCATGGCATGATCTGGGTAGGTACAGGCGAAATAGGAATGCAAGAAAATGGCGTGAATCGTCTGGGCTCCTACCTTGGGCCAATGGGAAGTACCCCGCCAGACTTCAGTGGTGCTCTACCGCAAGTCGATCCGGGTGATTTGTTGACTGCCGAACGCTATGGAACCCGGATCGCTGAGGCAGCGAAAAAAACCACAATCGCTAATACTCGGAGAAGCATCACATGAAAAGCTCACTGACGACTACTTTTCTGTTCCTTTCTGGTTTGCTGCTGCTGACCGTCGGCAGCGCTATCCTACTTATCCCTCATGTTTTCTATGCCTATGACGGCATTTTACTTGGCAGCGATCCCAGCCTGCTTTCAGAAATTCGAGCCTCTGGCGGACTGCTTACAGGGGGTGCCTTGCTGATCCTTATTGGGGCCGTTCGCCCTACGCTGCGCTTACTGGCAATGACTATAAACATCCTCATCTACGGCTCTTTTGGACTCTCACGCCTCTTAGGGCTAGCCATGGATGGAATGCCGTCTAGCAGTTTGTTGATGGCGACTGTAGTTGAACTGACTGTCGCTTGCATCGGACTCATCATTCTCTATCGTCAGCCCAATACCAGTTCAACAACAAATTAACAACACTATCAATTTCTTCAATCACTCACAGGAAACCTTACGATGATTCTTCCAAACTTTCAAACCTCTCTCATTTACTTCGCAGTCATCAGCAGTGCGCTCACCGCAGGTGTTTTCTTTGCCTTCTCTACTTTTGTAATGCGGGCACTTGCACTGCAGCCCGCCGCCTCGGGTATTGCCACCATGCAATCGATCAATGTCACAGTATTCAACCCATGGTTTTACTCGGCTTTCTTTGGCCCAGCAGTGGCCTGTGTGTGGCTCGCGATCGCTGCGCTACGCAACTGGGAGCAGCCAGGAGCCATCTATTTACTCGTCGGGAGCCTGCTGTATTTAATCGGAACAATAGGTGTCACAGGACTAGGCAATGTACCGCTTAACGACGCCTTAGCCATCATGCGCCCTACCAGCACAGAAGGGGCTCAGCTATGGAGCAGATACCTCACAGATTGGACCCTTTGGAACCACGTTCGCACAGCCGCCGCCTTTTTAGCTGCTGCGATGTTTACGTTCTCTCTCCCGTAGCAAAACACTGCCATACTTTTAATGCAAAGCAGTACAGTTCACTATTCTAGGTTAGCTGTACTGACTTTGACGCTGCGTTCGTTCTAAAAAACTACTTTCTTGCAAGAAGCAGTATTAAAAACAGAGTAAGCAAAATTACTTCAGTACTTAACAACCCGTTGAGGGTCTGAGCGTCTTCGGGTTTGAGGATGAAATGCGATGGCGTAGCGCTTCTCTGTAGGAGAAGCTGTGCGAGTCTCCTACAGAGAATCGCTACGCCTTTTCATCCTCAGATATTTCCTCAATTGTGAAATCACTAATATAGTCTCTGACGACACGTTCAAAGAATAATGGAGCTGGCAGCATTGTTGCCTCTCCATAATGACCCATCACATATCTCATAGAATTAACAAGGGCAGCTATGTGATCTGGATCGTCTTTTTCCTGCCGCAAGGCGACTACGATTTCTAACGGATTGGGTGTCGGACATTGTCCAGTGTGAGGATCGCTCATTGAAAGCGTACCTATCTCTAGTCCAGCTAGAGTTGTGAGGGTAGATTTAGAGATAGCTTTTATTGAACGATAACAGCTGAGACCACGAGGAAAGTTCTGACGAACGGCTGCGATAGATAGATATGTCATACATCCTTTTGCACTGAGCGGAGTCATTCGAAATAGTCCAGTAGGACTTGAAGCTGACGGTAGTTTTAAATCAGGAATTTGCTGATTTAGCTCTTCTTTCGTTCGGTTATCTTTCTCATCGCTTAGACATAGATGACGCTCTTTTTTGGCAATGATGCTCGGTGGTATGTCTCGACGAACACGAACGATACGTGCGCCAGCCCACGACTGCTCCATATGATTCTTTGTTTCAATCTCAATATTCTCAGCATTGAGATCTGTGTCGCGCAGCCAATGCCACAGGCGAGAACAATTTGTAGAATCGATTATTATCAGCGGTTGAGCCCCTGAGTTTACAGATTCAGAAATAACGCAGTTAACGAATTCCATAAAGCGTTCAGAAAGTGAATTCATGTTTCTAGCAAGCTTAACAGGAGAAATCTTAGATATTGCTGAAAGCGCGTCAGGCAACTTCTCCCAACGGCTAATTTCAATGTTGTTATTTTTATCGTAGGCGTAGCGCAAATCGCATCGGCTACTTTCAACATCTAGCCGTGTAGCTATGGGTAAGACGGTAGGCTGAATTCTTCCTTTGATTCGTCCTTGTTGTTTGCAAACGATAGTGATACCGATAATTTCTTTTGGCCTAGACTCTGCGGGAATTTTTCGCAATCCTTTATCAACTTTCCCCTTGATTTCATCGACTCTTCCTGAATGTGCAGAGAGTAAGTCTTTGAGCGCTTGTTGAGCATTACGCGTAAAGCCTTCTAGCTTGAATCTTCCTTTCCTGTCTCTTTTCATGGGTAGCAAAAACTGTACACAGGCACCGCCATCGCCTGCTAATGCTCGATAGGTAGAGGGTTTGTTGATATTGTCATCGTACTCAGGTTTGCCCCGACTGCTCTGATAAAACTCCTCAGCAAGAACCAAACAAAATGTTCGGCACCCACTTTTAGAAATACTGTTTGAAGTATTAGACCATTGTTTGACTCTTGCTTGAGAACGTTGTTTTGCCTTTTGATTATGATCTGGAAGATCTACTCTAGGGCCATGAGTTTTCTTGACTAAATGGCTCTCCCAAATTTCTAATGACTGACCCCACAAACGATGAATTATCTGTGTAAGCAAGGATGCCTGATTTTGAGAACCCTCTTGATAGAATATGATAATTCTAATCTTTTCTTCAGGGTAAATCCTCTTCAGCGCCTTCTGGTTTTCTTCTATAAGGACTTTAAGATCATCTGTTGTGTCATCTCTTTTTCTTTTAATTCGAAATGCGTTTATACCGCCAAGAATCTGTTCCGCGCTAATATTTACTTTTTCTTTGAGAAGGGCTGAAAGCTCACGGTCGGAAAGATCCCGAACGTAGTCGGGATTGATTTCAGTAGAGCCTTGGTCCGAAAGCTGCAACATTCCGTTTATTAAAGTAGGCAAGTTGATTTCTCTTGAGCAATAGTCCGGACAGAAAAGGGAGAGATATAGTCAAAAAAGCTATTCAGGCATAAGGTTTAGTTAACACAACAAAAACCACCCGAATAGCTATGCCGTCTATCATACCGGGCCTACTGCGAAAAGTGGGCTTTTTAGTAAA
>JBHJIY010000078.1:0-52351 GCA_050042985.1 Phormidesmis sp.
GGTTTCTAGCCCATCCATATCCGGCATCCGCATATCCATCAAAATCACATCGTACCGCTGACGACTCAGCGCCGATATCACCTCAGCACCAGAGACCACGGCGTCTGCTTCATAGCCCAACAGTTCTAGCAGCCTTAGTGCCACTCGCTGATTGGTCCGGTTGTCTTCTGCTACCAAAATCTTCAGGACTGGTCGACGCATATCTACAGCAGGCAGTGCAGGCTTTTCACCGCCTGCTGCAGTCAGCGTGAAGGGGCGAATAGATCGCAGCGCCTGGTACAGAGACGCCTGCTTAATTGGCTTCCACAGCACAGTGGCCTCGCCAGCCAAAGACTGCAAGTCACTGTTGAGCAAGCTCATCAAAATAATGGGAAACTGTTCATTGTTAATTGCTTGGCGCAGTGTTCTGATCGCTTCTGTTGTATCGCCAAACCGCTGCGCCACCGACTGGTCCAAAATCACACCGTCAAATGTTGGCGTGTTGTGCATGAACACGACTGCTTCTGCCAAAGAGGTTGCTTGCACCAGCGAAATATCGAGCCGCTGTAGCTCTCGGCTCAGGTGCTCACAGCGCGTTTTGTTACGGTCGATTAGCAACAGGTGCGTTCCCTTGAGCGCACTCAAATAGTCAGGGGCCGTACTGCGGTCTTCCGCCGCTTCCGCTTGAAACGTAAAGTAAAAAGTGCTGCCCTTACCCAAGGTGCTTTTCACCCATAAGTCTCCTCCCATCCGTTCGCTTAAGCGCTTACTGATAGAAAGCCCTAGCCCCGTTCCGCCATACTTTCGTGTGGTTGAAGCATTTACCTGGCTAAAAGGCTCAAACAGCTTTTTCATCCGCTCAGTCGGAATCCCAATGCCGGTATCACTCACCTCAAAACAAATCTCGTAAAGTGGCGCTCGCTCTGCGTACACTTCAGATATCTGACCGTCAGAAGACTGCTTGCCAGTAGATTGTGCTGGCAAAGAGCCTCCCCGAGAAAGTGTTGGCGAGAGCCGTTGCAACAAAGGCTTTTTTGGCTTCACTGGCCTGGCCCGTACTCGCACAGAAACCTCTCCAATCTCTGTGAACTTCACCGCATTGCTGAGCAAATTAATCAAAATTTGCTGTAGCCGTACTGGATCATTCACAATCATGCTAGGTGCACTATGGTCGACGGCGTACACTAGCTCTATCCCTTTTTCCGCAGCCCTAGATGCCAACAATTCAATGCTGCGTTCAATCGTTTCACCTAGGCTAACAGGGTAGTCCTCTAACGTTAGCCGACCCGATTCAATTTTCGAGAAATCCAAGACATCGTTGATTAGCGCCATTAGGGTTTGGCTGCTGCTATAGAGCGTTTCGGCATACTCTCGCTGATGATTGTTCAGGGAAGTCTCCTGAAGCATCTCCGACAAATTCACAATGGCATTGAGCGGCGTACGAATCTCGTGGCTCATGGTGCTCAAAAAAGCGGAGCGGACCTGCAACAGCGCGTTGGATTGCAGGCGGCTCCATACAATGACGCTTGTTCCTGTGCTGAGTAGCAGCGCTAAGGGCGGCACTAGGGGCAGTAAATAACCTAGCTGCAAAGCCGACACGCAGCTCAGCAGCAATCCAGCAGAAAACAGCGCGCTAATGAGCATCTGTACCCAGACGGCTCGCCGATACAGCAGCCAGCTGAATAAAGGGCCCGCTGCTAACAATGCCAAAATAATGGTGGTGTTCGAAATGGAGCGCAGCCAGCTTTGGTTGAGCAAGTTGTCGATGACGGCGGCGTGAATGTAGCCGCCAGGAACTGGCCACTTGTGGTCGAAGGGTGTGCGCATAGACGACAGTCCAGAGGTCGCTCCATAGCCCACTATGACGATTTTGCCGTCGAACATTTCGGCGGGGACTTTGCCGTTAATGACGTCGATTAGGCTGAGGTTTGGCAGATTGGTGACAGAGCTAGGCCAATTTAGCCGCAGCTGACTGAGGTCTGCGGGGATAGTGACCAGTTCCTCTTCTAGGCTGTAAGCCTGAATGGCCGCGACCCCTAGGGCCGGAGACTGTTGGTAGGTGATCTCGGCCAGTCGGGTGTAGCCGTCTGGGTCGAGCATTAGGCGCATGTGTCCGGTTGCGATCGCAGTTTCCGACAGCACCGGCACCGGTTCTATAACATCGCCATCTGGGCTCCAGATTTGACCAATCACCACCCGCCCGTGAATGGCCATCTCCCTTGCCATGCGAGTGGTTGCCGAGCGAGCGGTCGGTGAGGCATTTCCCCCTTCCAGCAGGTTGTCGGCTATGGGGCTGTTATCAGACAAAATAAGGTTGAAAACCACCACGCTGGCATCATCTTTGCGCAGTCGTTCAACCAGCTGAGCATAGTAGTCGCGGGAGATGGGAAACTGACCTAGCGCATTCAGCGTTTTATCGTCGATGTTGACCATCACGATGCGACTATCCCAGCGGTTTTCGCCTCGCCAGCGCACCACCTGGTTGTGCACCATCCGCTCCATGGGGTCCCACACGCGCATTTCCATGAGGCCGATCACCGCGACACTCATGAGGAGCCCTGGCACCATGCGGGTCAAAAAACCCAGTCGTCTACGCAGCATAGAAATCATGGCACTACCAACTCATACTGCTGATTTGTTCCAAGAGGCGTCGTAATCGAGACCGAAATACGTCGGTTTTCTGGCAGCGGAACGGTCACCTCGAACCGACCATTACGCGATAGGATCTGAGACTCATAATCTACCGTTAATAGGTTTGCTGGGTCTGTATAACCTGCCACTTGAACCAAGGCGCGGCCTTGCTCATCACGACTGTCTGGAAGTGGACTCAATATCTCTATTAATAAGTCAGGGTCATCGCGTAGAGGGGCCGGCGGGGTCGGCGGTTCGCCGACTCGCGTGGTAGTCTGCTGCAAAGCGTCGACAGATACCGTTTGCCCCTGCGCACTAGAGATCACACGGCCTTCTAAGGTGGCAACTCCCGTTTGGCCATCGGGGCCCACAGTCACGCCGAACTCTGTCCCACGGACGCCGCTAACCCCGGCAGGGGTATAGATTTCAATGCGAGTAGCCGGATTGGTGAGCGGGCGAATTCGCAGCCTCACCTGACCTTGCACCACAAACAGTTCAGTGATCCGCCCGCCGGTGTCCGTTACGCTCAGGGTTCTAATTTGTAGCTGAGAGTTCTGTGCCATCGAAACAAAACCAGTGGCTAAATCTACTTCTAAACGGACCGAGGCATCTGGCCCTGTAATCAAAACGTCGCCTACATGGGAGAGCCTGTCGCCGATGCGCGCCTGTCGCCGCTGCCCTTGATAGGGCACAATCTCGACACTGCCGCTGAGGGCTGCAATAGTGAGCCAGCGATCGCCCCGAATCGTCCGCGACTGGCCGTGGGCAGCAGGCACACCCACCGATACGCCCAGCAGTAGCGACAGAAAAACCGAGCGACGCACCTTCGGCATTTTTTATACATAAGAAGAATTACCATCCCTCACTATGCCATGACGATTAGAGCAAGTACCAATAAAACTTGAACTACTCAATAGGTCACTATCTAAAGGGGCGATCTGTGAGTCATAGATGAAGAAGTGACAGATGAAGGAGTCACGGATGAATCGGTCGCAAAAGACTTATCGGTGGTAGGTTACTCGGGCGCGGTAGCCCGAACGATTCAGAATCCGCCTGATCACCTCAGCATCACTGCGGCGGCTAAAGCTACCGACCTGGATATAGGGACCAAAGCGAGAACGAGTGACAAAAGCATCTAGTACACAAGCGCGAATTTCAGTGAGCGTATTTGGATCTTCTGTCAGTACGACCACCCGGTAAGACTTTCCAGGCTGGTGCCCAATGACGATGACATCCTCTGCCACTTGAGTATTGAATCGCTGAGGCAGCGAAAAAAACTCACAGGCTGCCTGGCTAGGCACTGCCGTCGACATCCAGGCGATGATGCCTGCGGCTAGCCCAACTCCTAGGAAGTTATGTGGAGAGAGCTTACTGCTCATACAGCCTCTAAACGAATTGAAGAATTATCACTTAGCCGTCTGCTCACTTTTGAAATGGGCGCTACTGAGACAGTCACTACGTCACCTCACATAAACTAGGTGCGGTTAATCACACCGATAGTATTAAAACCAGAGTGAAGACACCGAGTCTGTGAGCGAGGACATATGTTTTTAAATTGATGGCTCCTTAAGCTATTGGTTTTAAGCTGGCGGTACAGACAGCCTTGCACTCGTCAGCCGATGAGCCGTCATCTTTGAATGCAGCAGCCGGTGAGGTCGCAAAGGCAGGGTAGTCGACGCCGAAGACTGCTGAACGGTAGTAGCGGTTGCGCTCAGAGGGCTCAAGGTGGCAGCGGTGGAAGGTATTTGTGGCTTTACTTTGGCTGAAGGCTTGCCCAGAGAAGATACTAGCGACGATGTCAATGAATTCGTAGTCACAGGGATGTCTTGAGGTGTAAACGTATTGGCAACCGGAGTCCGGCCAGCAATGTTCAAAATCAAGATTAGAGACATCAGACCCAGCCCTACAGGCCGCAGCGTACCGCTTACGAAGCGTCTGAGCGCTAGTAGTGCGGGGGATGAAGGGTAGTCAAACAAATCGTCGTTAACCACAGCAAAGAAAGGAAAGCGTGCTCTATATAAACTTCGCTAGCTATGAGGCTTGTTCTGCAATAAATCTGGCTATGCCGCAAACAGTGCTACGCAATTCGTAGCAAGTCAGGCAATTTTGCAAGCTCTCATATAAGTAACGTTTGTTTACAATATCAGGTAATCTGATACAAAAGTTAACTTTTTCAATTCTTTCTATCGCGTATTTTTAGGCTGCTCGTGCTTACTCCTAGCTAGTAGCGAATGCGCGGGTCGACGTAGGCATTCAAAATATCAATCGCGATACTGACCATAGCGACAATCCCAGCGAAGAACACCATCAGCCCTTGCACAACGGGGTAGTCCCGCTGGCTAATGGCCTCGTACAGGCGGTTGGCTAGCCCTGGCCAAGAGAAGGTCACTTCTGTGAGCACCGCGCCCCCCAGCAAAGAAGCAAACGTAAGGCCCAAGATCGTAATCACCGGAATCATGGCGTTCTTCAGCGCATGGGCAGTAATAATCCGAAACTCTGAAATGCCTCTGGCTCTAGCTGCTTCGACATAGTCAGCTTTTAGCGTTTGTCGCAAATTCACGCGCACGATGCGTTCAAATACGCCGCTGATTAAGATGCCTAACGTGAGGCTCGGCAAGGCCAAATAATACAGTGTCGTTCCAAACTGGTAGAAATCTGCGTGCAACAGACTATCTAATAGATAGAGGCCTGTCGGCCCCTGTGGTGCAATTTCACTCAGTGGAAAACGGGTACCAATCGGAAACCAGTTCAGCTGCACGGCAAATATCAGCTGCAAAATCATGCCAAACCAATACATCGGCACCGCGTAGGTAACAATGCCAAACACGCGCCCACCCGCGTCAAACACCGTATTTGGTCGAGAGGCCGCAATCGAGCCAACGGTGAGCCCTGCCAGTGAGGCAATAATCATGCCGCACAAAGTAAGCTCTACCGTTGCGGGGAAGTGGTCACCGATGATTTGCCATACCGTTTGGCCTTGGCTGGCTAAGGAGCTGCCTAGGTCGAAAGTCAACAGCTGACCCAGATAGTCGAGATACTGTTTAATCAAAGACTGGTCGAGCCCCAGCTTGGCGCGCATGACGGCTTAGGCGGCTTCGGGAGCCCGAGGGCCGAGCAGTGCATCTACTGGGTCACCAGGGGTTGCTCTCATGAGCAAGAATACGACGGTTGTAATCGTCCAAATCATCAGTGGGGCTAGCATTAGCCGGGAGATGACGTAGAGGCGGAGGGAGCTAGTGCGAGACATTTTTAGCCTTCTCCGCCTTTTTCGATTTGCCACAGTAAGAACTGCTGATTGGGCTCGATGGCAACATTGCCGACATCAGCGGTGGTGAAGACGTAGTCCTTGGTCTGCCAGAGGGGAATGTAGGGGACATCTTCGATGGTGAGCTGCTGAATTTCTTCGAAGATGCTGTCTCGTTTGGTGGTGTCTTGCTCGGCGTTTTGCTGGGTGACGAGGGTGTTGGCTTTGTCGCTGTAGTAGAAGGAGCCATTGGCCTGGGTAGAGCCAGCTTCGCAGAGTGTTTCTGCATTGCCTTCGTCGCAGGTGAGGAAGGGCTGAACAAAGTTTTCAGGGTCGAAGTAGTCGGCGTACCAGTTTGAGAGCACGCTGTTGTAAGCGCCGCTTTCTACGTTCTCCCAAAGGGTGGCTGATTCGGCGGTGCTGACTGTGACGTTGACCAGGCCTGGCAGCTCTTGCTCAATGGCTTGCTTGATGGTGTTGGCGGCGACCTGCCTTGGGGTAGATGCAGAGGGGTACCAAATCTCGAATTCGAGGGGGTTTGCTTCGGTAATGCCAGCCGCTTCTAGATAATTGCGGGCTTCGTCGTAGTTGCCGTCGCCGTAGGCTTCTTCGAAGACGGGGTTGTAGACGGTGAAGCTTATGGGGATGAGGCTGTAGAGGGGTTCGGCTTGGCCTTTGAACGCGCGATCGCTAATCAACTGCCGGTCCATCATCGCCGCCACAGCCTTACGCACGTTCAGGTCATCGAATGGCGCAATCTTTTGGTTCAGTGATAGATAGTTAATAACAGTAGTACCTGCCTCAATCACCTGCCAATTGTTGCCGGGAGCGTCTTCTTCCAGCTTTGAAATTTGGTCCGGGTCGAGGGTTTGGTAGGCCACATCTAGCCCACCAGAGGAGAAGGTGTTGTACAGGTTCACCGCGCTGGTAAACACCTGAATATCGATACCATTGTTGGTGGGTTTCACGCCCCAGTAGTCTTCGTTGACATCCAGCTTGATGACGTCGCTACTGAAAGACGCCAGCTTATAAGGGCCAGAGCCTATGAATGTGTTGGGATTGAAGCTACCCGCGCCGACTTCGTAAGACTCAGGGGAAACGGGCGTGACGCCCGAAAAGGTCAGTAAGGAGGGGAAGGCGGCGAAGGGAGCTTTGAGGGTAATTGTTAGCTCATTGGGCCCGGTGGCAGCAGCGGACTCGATTTTGCCGGTGAGTAAGGATGCGGGGCGGCCATTGTTTTCGAGGATGCGCTGGATAGAAAACGCCATGACTTCGGCGGTGAAAGGCGTCCCGTCGTGGAGGGTGACGTCGTCGCGCAGTGGGATGGTGTAGGAAAGGCCGTCGTCGCTGACGGTGGGCAAGTCGGTAGCGAGCTGTGGGGTGAGGTCGGTGGTGCCAGGGGCGTAGGTGTAGAGGCGATCGCCCATGTTGTAGAGCAATATGCCGGGGAAAATTTCGTAGGCGTCGGCAGGGTCTAGGGTGCGGGCGCTGAGGGTGGTGCCGATAGAGACGCGATCGCTCGTCCCTACAGTGCCCCCAGTTGCACCACCACCTGCCGAATTCGAGCCATTCCGACAGCTCACCGCCAGCAAAAAGCAAAGGCTAAACAAGCCAGCATATTGACCAATCTTCAAAAATCGCCGCCTAGTAACTGGCCCGGCAGATGACCCGCTGAACAGTTGCCTCAAACGAACCAAAGAGGAAACCACCACCGAATGCCCGAATAACCTGACTACGTCACCCACACCACGCCGTTCTGAGTGATGGACTGACGGTTAGGACCCAAAGCCCGTCGCAAGAGATTTGGGTCCGTCAACTGTCTTCAACTTTGAGGTCGCCGTTAGCTCAACATTTCTGTTCCGCTGACTTCCTCCAATCCAAACTCCCGCGCTTGCAGCTGCGTCGTTACCAGATGCGACAGCAAACCAACAGGCCCTGCAAACAGGCAAAGCACCAAAGAATGCCGCGTCCAAATGCCTTTCTCCTGTCCTTGCAAATAGATCCACCGGCCCACGAATAAGTCCATCACAATATAGTGAATCCAGCCAGTTGCCATCACTCGCTCATCGGCAAAGAGCCCTGCCAATGCACTCAGCGTAGGATTCGCAAACGCTTCTACAGACGCTGGATCAAGGCTATTGGCAAAGCAATAGATATAAGCCAGCGCCAGCGGCACAAACATCAGCGTAGAGCCCATCACCCGACGCGTCAGGCTCCAGCCGGGCAGCAGCACCATCAGCGCCCAAAACGGCAGCGCAAACAAATTAGCGCCATCATACAGATACTCAATAAACATCATTCAAACGCCCTCAGGAGGTTGTGGTGGTAGCTGTGAATCTATGTACAATAAGGCGGATCACGCGCACTCCAAGACTACACACTCTAAAATTGCACACACTATGATGATTTTGCCGGGTTCTCCCGTTCGTATCACCAATGTAGACGACACCTACTACGGATTTGAAGGCCAAGTTCAGCGCGTCACCGATGGCAAAGTTGCCGTCCTATTTGAAGGCGGTAACTGGGACAAGCTCATCACCTTCAAGCCAGCCGATCTCGAAGTTGTAAAGCCCAAGCGAGGCAAAAAGTAAGCGATGCGCCTGCCGCTCCCGCAATACGACATCACCAAACGTCGCCCCGGCCATATCGCCGAGGTGATAGAAACTTCTACTACCGAATTTCTTGCCCAGTGCTTGGAACCCGAAGATCTGAGCCTTCCAGCTATGCCGCCTTTTGGCAGCTGGGTAAAGGCATATGACGAAGAAGCCGCCAACCAAATCTACGGCGTGGTGTATCACGCAACCACAAGCCCGCTAGATTCGGTGCATCGTGCCCGCGCGCTCGGCATGTCACTTGACGAACTACGTGAGCAGCAGCCGCAAATTTTCGCCATGCTCAAAACTGAGTTCCGCGTTGCGATTGTGGGCTTTGTGCCCATGGAAGCGAGCCGTCGAAAGAAAGATGAAATGGTGCTAGGAAAGCGCTCTTATCAGCATTTACCACCACGCCCACCACAGGTGCATCAGGCCGTGCATCGCTGCGAACCCAAAGAAGTCGTGCAGTTTACTGAAGAACTCGACTGGCTGCGCACCCTATTGCAAGTGAGCGGCGTACCCACAGAAAGCTAAGCCGCTGACGCCATACGCGAAGAGTATAACCTAAGAGCTCTCGGTAGAGACTGGTTAGTCAATGCAGGCAGAATGGTCAGCGTACTGCTGAAAGACGACTACGATCGACTGCGGATGATTCTCTCTCAAATCCATCCATAGTTTATGCAAACCTACGACACCATCGTCATCGGCAACGGCATCACAGGTGCGGCCATCAGCTACGAACTCGCCAAAACCGGCCAATCCGTTCTCCTGATGGACGACGGTAACCCACACAGTGGCACACGCTACAGCTACGGCGGTATCGGTTACTGGGCCGGGACCACAGACCTTACAGAAACTCTCTTCCGAGCGGGCATTGCGCGCCACCGAGAACTTTCCGATGAGCTAGGCGCAGACACGCAGCTAAGAGAATTAGATCTGTTGTTGACGGTAGAGAAAGGTGCAGATATTGACGCGCTCAAAGCCGGGTACGAGAGTTTTCGCACACCGCCCAAATTCGTTCCCACGCAGACAGCTTGTGAACTAGAGCCCCAGCTAAACCCTGACAGCATCGACGGTGCATTCGTAACACCTCACGCCCACGTTGACCCGATGTCAGTGGTCGCTGCCTACAATCAGGCCTTCCGACGCCTCGGTGGTCATCACAATATTTCGGCAGTTACTGGCCTTGTGCGCATCGGCAACAAAGTCACAGGCATCACCACAGAATCGCAGGCCTACCCTGCCAAAACTGTCATCGTCGCCGCAGGTGCCTATAGCCAACAGCTGCTCCAATCGGCCAATATCCAAGTGCCGCTTTACTTCACCCATGCCGAAATCGTTGAAACCGAATCGCTTGACTTCGATGTTCGCACTTTCGTGATGCCCGCTACCAATGCCCGCATTGTCATCGAAAATAAGGCCACCGACTTCAGCGAATGGCAACAGCCGAATCATCAGGTTATGCCCCCAGTACTAGAAGCAGGCATCATTCAGTTCAAAGATAAAACTGCCCGCATTGGCCAAATCAGTCGATTCCACACGGCTTATACACACCCTGAAGATCCCACCATTAGCGAAGCGAAAATGCGCGAAGCAATGGAACAGAAAATACCAAAACTGACAAACGTCATTGGTATATGGCGGCACTGCCTAGTCACCTTCACCCAAGATGGGCTACCGCTTCTTGGTGCGGTGCCAAATGTTGAAAATCTACACCTTTTCAGCGGATTCACAGGGCCTTTCGCATTGGTGCCACCCGTTGCACAGCGGTATGCAGAATATATGACTCACTCATTAGATAAATGTTCATCAGACAATTTGCTAGAGCAGATGTTTATTGATCGCTTTCCCGTACTAGAGAAAAGAAGTAACCTTTGAAACGTAATAGGTAAAACTCGACTTATCACACGGCTCAATCGAGGAAATGATATCAGTGCTATCATTTTAATGCTTTGATAAACACCGAATGTGAGCAAACTAAATTTGAGAAAAAATAGTTATGGCTAGTTTGATTGTGCGGAATATCGACGAGTCTATTGTTAAGGCGCTGAAGGCTAGAGCTAGCGAACGGGGTACTAGTGCGGAAGCTGAACATCGCCGAATTTTAGAGCAAGTACTGACTCGTCCCAGAAGAAAAACTTTTGCAGAGGTGCTCTTGGAAATTCCCTCTGTTGGTGAAGATGAAGACTTCGAGAGAGTAGACGATAGCCAGGATAGAGATGTATTTACTTGACACCAATGTCATTAGCGAGCTCCGTAAAACGACCAGAGCTAATTCTGGTGTCATCCGCTTTTTTGAAGAATCTTCTGAGAAAGAAGAACAACTATTTCTTAGCGCTGTAACGATAGGAGAAATAAGGCGAGGGGTTGACCGTATTCAATATAGGGGCGATAAATTACAGGCCGAAAAATTAGAAGCGTGGCTGCAGACGGTGGTAATAGACTACGCAGATAACATTTTGAACTTTTCAAGAACTGAAGCACAGGTTTGGGGGAAGTTGCGCGTACCTCATGCGGAGAATGCTATTGATAAGCAGATTGCAGCTACGGCGCTGACACACGATTTGACGCTTGTCACTCGCAACATAAAAGATTTCAAAAGTACGGGTGTCATTCTTCTCAATCCATTCGAGTGAGTTTAAGAATGCTCGAAGTCTCTAAGCTGTTAGCCATAGTTATGCAATGTCGTATCGGCCACCTTTCGAAATTAGCGCAAAGATAGTGAACCAAATTAGCGCTATCTCAGAGTTGATTGGGCGGTTAGATAGTCAGAACATGCAGCTGTCGCCTCAACTGCGAAAGCAGAACCGCATTCAGACGATTCAGGGGACGTTGGCGATTGAAGGAAACACTTTATCGGTGGAACAGGTAACGGCTATTCTCGAAGGTAAGCGAGTACTAGGACAACCGCGAGAAATTGCAGAAGTGCAGGGCGCTATTCGAGCATATGAGGCCTTACCTCGTTTGAATCCGGTGTCTGTAAAAGATTTTCGACTAGCACATCAAACACTGATGTCAGATGTTTTGGTCAATGCAGGAAAGTTTCGCAAAAGTGCGGTAGGTATTCACAAAGGCACTCAGGTGGTTCATGTTGCTCCACCAGCCAAACGTGTCCCTCAGCTTATGGATGATTTGATGAGCTGGATGCGCAGTACTGAGGAGCACGCTTTGCTTAAGAGCTGTGTTTTTCACTACGAGCTGGAATTTATTCATCCGTTTGCAGATGGAAATGGGCGAATGGGAAGGCTCTGGCAGACGTTGATATTAGGGCAGTGGAATGCACTTTTTTATCTGCTGCCGATCGAAAGCGTGGTGAATGCACAGCAAGAAAGTTACTATCAGGCGTTAGAAGAGGCAGATAAGGCAGCTAGCAGCACTGTATTCATTGAGTTTATGCTCGATATCATTGGGGAGGTGTTGCGCCAGAACCAAGGCGTACAAGCCTTTACAGCGACAGGCGATCAAGTAAGCGATCAAGTAAGCGATCAAGTAAAACAGCTGCTGAGGGTAATGGACGATCAATATTGGAATGCCGCAGCGCTGATGGCTCAGCTTTCGCTCTCACGTAAGCCGACCTTTCGGAAGCATTACTTGAATCCTGCTTTGGCGGCAGGGCTCGTTGTAATGAAGTATCCACAAAGCCCCAGAAGTCCTAAGCAAGCCTACAAGAAGGTTGTAATCTCATGAAAAAAGAGAGCCTCGAAAAGCACCTTTTGTCTTTGACAGGTGCGCAAGAATGTTATCCCTTTGGTCCGGAGCCAATGGTTTTTAAGGTGATGAACAAGATGTTCGCCTATGTCTCGCTCAAAGAAGGTGTGCCTGTAGTTACGCTCAAATGTGTTCCGCTGGATGGAGAGATTTTGGCAGAGCAGTTTCAGTCTATTTCTCCTGGATACCACATGAACAAAAAGCACTGGATTACGGTGTCTCTGACGGATGAAATTCCCGACGATATGCTAATTGACTTAGCCGATAAGTCTTACGAACTCGTGGTGAGCAAGCTGACAAAATCCAACAGGGCTAAGCTTCAGCAGCAGGTGAACCAGGAAAATTAATGTTAAAAGCTATCGCAGAGAACGTTTGGGTGGCAAAGCAGCCATTGAAATACATGGGCCTAAATGTAGGCACCAGAATGACCGTCATTCGGCTAATCGACCAAAAGTTGGTGGTCATTTCACCCATTGAACCTACAGAAACGCTGAATAGTGAGCTCTCTGATCTGGGTGCAGTAGGGCATATTATATCTCCAAATCTATATCACCATCTTTACGCTAAAAGGTTTAAGAGCTGCCATCCTAACGCAACACTTTGGGCAACAGAAGGCCTAAAAGAGAAAAAGCCGAGTTTGCCTATCGATAGAATTATTCAACCGGATGGTAGCGTTCTTTGGAGTGAGATAGATCTCACTTTTTTTGGAGGTTTGAGGACACTGGGATTCAACGGGTTTGATTCGTTCAACGAATGGGTGTTCTTCCATGCGGCCAGCCGTACGCTGGTATTAACGGACGCTGCTTTTCACTTTGATGCTAGCTTTCCGTTTGTAGAGAGACTAATTGCGAGAGCTTTGGGCTGCTATGAACGGCTGATTCCTTCGGTGTTAGAGCGGATTGCGACGAAAGATAAGCAACAGCTAAAAGCAGCGGTTGAAAAGGTTCTACTGTGGGATTTTGACCAAGTCGTGATGGCGCATGGCAGTGTGATAGAGCGTGGCGGCAAGGAAATGTTTCGGTCTGGCTATGAGCGGTTTTTGCGCTAATGATCTTCTTCACAAAGTACGTTCTACAGCAACAAAGATGAAACCTAGTTTGCGGATTTGGAGTAGCTTTAGTCTTTTTTATGTGACGCTACCCGTTGTGCTGTTGACGCTTAACCCTTTTGAGTTTCAGGCGTTTACTGCTGCGGAATTTTGGGTGTGGCGCTTTTCAATTGAAGACTTTTCTCGTAATGTCTTGCTTCTCTTTCCGTTTGGGCTTATGCTGCGCTATATCTATCGCTGGCCTCATAAGTTCTCGCTTTTAGCTGGGCTGTTGCTCAGTAGTTTTGTAGAAGTAGGGCAGCTCTTTGTGATAGAGCGCACCAGCAATGTGGTTGATTTAATCTCTAATAGCAGCGGTGCTTTGCTAGGGTCTTTGATGTATCAGGGTGTGTTTGAAAGTAGCGTGGTTACGCTTGCGTTACCCTTTACATTTATGCTGATACCGCTATGTTGGGTAATTTCGATGGTGTCGTCTTTTCGACCTGATTTTGTGTGGGCGATGGTACCGTGTATGGTTGCAGGATTAGGACTCTTTCAATTTATCTCTTTGGGATCAGTCCGTAAGAAAATTGTCTTGAGCGTTTGGGTCGTAGCGGCCATACTGCCATTGTTCAATGCCAGACTCGCGGCAGGTGCCATTGTGCTAGCGAGTGTTCCGATAGTTCTCTATGGCCTTGCAAAGGTTAAGCGGTCATTACTACACGTTGCTATTCCTCCGCTGTTACTGATAAGTACAGCTACTATATTGCAACAAACCTACGTTTGGTACAGCAGTATAGAAGACTGGGTGTGGATATCGTCTAGGCATCTTAGCTGGATTACCCTATTGCTATCGGTGACGATGGCATGTGAGAGCTTACTCTGGTACCGTGCTGAACAGCCAACAGATTTTAGGGTTGATCGCTGACTGCGGGCTTGTTTGTGGCATTCTCTATTGCATCTGGCAATGGCGCTTTGTCTTTTAATTGATAGCCACGCTCATCAATTAAATCTTCTAACTGTTGAACACGTGCCTCTGAAGGTGGATGACTAGCCAGTATCGCTAGATTTGGCAGCTGCTTTTTTTGGGCTTCGAGCCTTGCGAAAAAGTCTGTTGCGCCTGCTGCGTGGTTGTATTCTTGGGTGAGAAGGGTGAGCCCTATTTCGTCGGCCTGTTTTTCCTGCTGCTGGGAGAATTGAGCGTTTGATAGGGAAGAGATGCTGTTGGAGGCGATCGCACCTAAAGACCCCAAATCTCCAAAGAAAGCACCCACCGACAGCCGCACCAGCAGCCCACGACTCAACCCTCGCAAATGATCGCGATTCGCAAAGTGACCCAGCTCATGACCTAGCACCATCATTAGCTCATTTTCCGATTCGACTTCGGCGAGCAGTCCCTGGTAAATGATGACGCGATCGCCCGGAATCGCCAGCGCGTTCACCGTTTCATCTGGCACATAAATCTCCTGATAGTCTCGCGCCTCTCCCGCTTTCCAGGTTCGCTGCGCCTCCGGCAAATGCCCTTCCAATCGATTGAGCAGCACATTTAGCGTGTCTTGCGTTGCCGATGGCTGCGCCTGCGCCTCAAAAGCAGGCACAATCGCTCGGCCCAGCTGCTGCTCTATATTGGCGGGCAACAGCCACACAATGACACCCGCAATCCATGATGCGATCGCAATCGTTATCCCCAGCCCGAGGAGAAAAAGCAAAAATAACGTGAGCAGCTGCCGACTATTGGCAGGCGGAGCATCTTTACTGTAGGCAGCGCTACCAGGCGGAAGTTCGATAGGCATCAGTCATTCTTTACCGGACGGAAGGGAAGAATAAAGTTTACAAGCGAGTAAACGTTGCGCGTTTGAATCCAGAGCTTGCCTGTTCCACTAAAGTGTGTGACCAGCCCCTCTCCACCAAAAATGCTGGTTTTAAGATTCTTGAAAGACAGCCCGTTGAGGACTTCTACACGGTAGTCCAACGTGTCTTCAAACGCCACAATGTAGCCAGTATCTACCACATAGCTACCGTCGATCGGAATTTCGACAATTGCACCAAAAGAGCTAAACCAAAAGTCTCCTTGCCCAGTCACCTTGAGTAAAAATAGAGACTCCCCACTGAAGAACCCTTTGAAGCCTTGAAACTTACTGTCTATCGTGACGCCTTGGCCAGCCGCGACAAAGCCAGAAGACTGCACCATAAGATTACGGCTGCCATCCAATGCGTAGTGTTTGATATCGCCTGGAACCCCTGGGGATACATAAATATCGCCAGCGCCACCCTTTGCGGTAAATTCGCTCGTGAAGAGAGACTCACCGCCAAACATTCGTCCAAGCCCTTTGCCAAGCCCGCCTTTCATTTTCGACTTCATATCGATGCAGCTATCCATCGCAGCCATGGCACCGGCCTCGACTGTGACAGGCTGCTCTGGGCGCAGGCTGAGTTTTAACGATGCGTAAGCCGGGCTGTGGTCGATGGCGTAGGCGATTTCACCGCTCATGAGTTCTCTCCTTTTTGATTGTGATTATTGTGTTTTATTTCTCTCTACCGAGGCGGCAACTTCCCACCGATTTTCCGGCCAAATGCGCCTGGATTATGCGTTTGGCAAAAGACCTTTCCACGCCCTCGGAACTGACAAACAAAGCCCTCGCCGCTAAAGAACGCACCGGCCCAGCTCTTATTTACTTTCGTAATGTCGTAGTCTAGCGTGCGCTCAAAAGCAACAATGTGGCCCGTATCTACTACATAGTCACCGTCCACATCGATTTCATAGATGCTGCCAAATGCATTGAGTATGACTAAGCCCGAACCGTTTGCTGTCAGCCAAAAAACAGACTCACCTGATAAAAAACTTTTGAACCCGGTAAAGCCAAGGTCGACTTGTACACCCGGCGTGCTTGCGAGGTAGCTAGTTGACTGGATGACTAGCTCTGTCCCGGAGAGGGTGTAGGGCAAAATATCGCCCATGAGCTTGGGCGCGATGTAGAGTTCAGCAGCGCTGTTCCCCGAGCGAAAAACGCTGATAAAAAGAGATTCTCCGGCCACCATTCGCTTTAGGCCGCCCAAGACGCCACCGCCTTTGCCTTTGCGCAGGGTGGTGCTGACGTTGATATCGCTGCTCATGGCAACCATGGCCCCGGCTTCTGCCTGCAATTCTTCTTGCGGGTCCATATGGACTTTAGCGATCGCACTATCTGGCTGATGTAAAAGTTCGAGTTTCATCGCATCATTAATACTAAAGTTTCAAAGAGAGCGTTTCAAAAGAGAGCGTTTCCCACAAAAGAAACACTGACAGATACAAAATTCTGGCCTACCGCAGCTTAGGCCGCAAAAAACGAACAAGTCCATCCACACTGCGAGACTGAAGATAAACCTTGCCTCGTCCCTCTAACCGGTTAATAAATCCCTCGCCCGAGGTCAGCGACCCCACCATGCCACCCGAGAGCCCTACATTCATTTTGATGCTGGGCTCATAGGCAACAAGATGACCGTTATCCACCACAAAACTATCTTGCACATCTACTGTAGAAAGGCCGCCGTAAGCGCCAAAGAACACCATTCCATTTCCACTCAGCTTGAGCTTGAACAAACCTTCTCCAGCAAACCAGCTGGCAAATCCAGCCCATTGCAGCTGCACTTTTGTCCCTTTGGTGTGGGCAATATACGCACCGGGCTGCAAACAAATCTCTCTGCCGTTTAGCTGAATTTGGGTAATGTCGCCCACGCTCGACTGGGTCAAAACAATCTCTTGCGGATTTTGCGTTTTATTGGAAAACTCATTCAAGAAAAGAGATTCTCCACCCAAAAAGGATTTCAAGAGACCCGGAATTAAGCCACCAAAGAATGCGGTATCCATAGAGAGCTTGCCAGACATACTCGCCATCGCACCGGCCTCTGCAAAGATTTGCTCTCCCGGCTGCAACGTGAGAAACAGTGTGGCAAACGATGGCTTATAGCGAATGTCGTATTTCATCGCTAATTCTCCTTATTTCCTTGGGGTTATCTTAAAAGCGAAATTGAAAAGCGAAATTGAAACAATCTATCTCCAGCACGCTCAATATGCCCGAGAAAAAGCGGTAACGCATCAATGCCGATTGAAATTATAATCGGCTACTCTCACATAGCTGCGGTCGCAAATCCGAGTGAGCTAGCAACCAATCGGCTAGCCACGCGCAGCCCTGGGCCCTAAGCGCTGCCAGTCGCAAATCCCAAATCCGCACAGTGCTATCAGCACCCGCAGAGACCAATCGCTCACCAGTAGCATCAAAGTCCACATCCCACACCACCCCCTCATGACCAGTTAGCGAGGGCAGTAGCTGAGAAATATCGCGTGCTTTTTGAGTGTCCAATTCGCGCAATATATCGGCATCTAGTGACCACAGCCGCACCGTACCATCGTCACTAGCCGATGCGAGGAAGTCACCTTTGGGACAAAAGCAAACGCTGCGCACCCAGTCCCGATGACCATCTAGCAAAATAGGATGGGGTGCTAACCACAGTTGCGAAGTCTCTTTATCCGATTCATGAGCAGATTCACGCACCGACCACAGGCGAACTACCCCATCTGCTCCGCCAGAAGCCACCCACCGACCCTGCGGGCCAAATGCTGCACACCAAGTGCCCCCTGTGTGACCTTCCAGCGTTTGCAGCAAACCTTTCTGTGTGTGCCACAGCCGCAGCGTATTGTCTTCGCTGGCCGAAATCAAATGCTGGCTATCGGGGCTAAATCCAACGTGCCATACCGTATCTGTATGGTCTGTCCAAGTGTGTAGTAGCTGCCCCTGGTGAGACCATAAACGCACGGTGCGATCGCTACTCACCGAGGCCAACTGCTTTCCATCAGGGCTATAGCGCACCTGCCACACCGCATCTCCGTGGCCCGCTAGCGTCCTTACGAGCTGCCCATCTGCCCGCCAAATTTTCACTGTGTAGTCAGCGCTGGCTGATGCGAAAAACTTGCCATCCGGTCGCCAGTCACCGCTGTGTACCCCTTTCTGGTGACCTTCAATCGTTTGTAGGCGTTCTCCCGATTCAGACCAGATTTTTAGGGCCGCGTCGCCACCGGAGGAGAGAATTTTAGACGTATCCCCATCATCAACCACGGGCTGCCAGCGAGCACTCCACACAATGCCCTGATGCCCTTTCGCTACCGGCACCTTTGGCCCTTCTAGCCACCAAATACGAACTTGATCATCGTCACCCCCCGATATGAGAGAACGCCCATCAGCACTCCAGGCCACACTATGCACACTGCTGCGATGGCTAAATGTGTGCAGTACCGTACCCTCTAGTTCCCATACTCGAACCGTTTGGTCATCACTGGCCGAGGCAATGTAGCGACCATCGGGGCTAAAGGCCACACTACGCACCCAGTCTTCGTGGCCATAAAAGATATCTAGCTTGTAGCCGTCTACGCTCCACAGCCGCAGCGTATTCGCATCGCCCGCCGACACAATCATTCTGCCGTCGGGGCTAAAGGCCACGCTACGGACCCAGCCGCGATGCCCGTGTAGCGTATCGAGCAGCTCACCGTCTATGCTCCATAGCCGCACCGTATTATCTTCACCACCGGTCGCCAGGCGAGTACCATCGGGGCTAAAAGCTACTGTGCGCACCCAGTCTTCATGCCCTTCAAGCTGCTGCACCAGCTCTCCTTCCAGGCTCCACAGCCGCACCACCGTGTCGCTGTAGGTTGCTGCTAGTAGCGGCGCTGTCGGGCTAAAGTTGATGCTGGTAACACTGGCCGCAGCGGCTTCGATTGAGCGGATAAACTCACCGTCGGCGCGCCAAAGACGAATGGTGTGATCCAAGCTAGCACTTGCAAAATACTGACCGTCTGGACTGAAGCGAACGTCTATGATGCCAGCGGTATGATTGGCACTCGTTGGTGTCTCTCCTTTCGATGTCATTTTTCCTTCAGAGGAGGACCACACCCGTTCTCCTCGACCGTTCCACAGCTTAATGGTGCCATCTTCACTGGCCGACGCGATTCGCTGTGCGGTAGCCTCTCCAGCGAGCACCGGATTGCAGTGTACTGCCAGCACCCAGTTGCGATGCCCCGACAGCTCATTGCGCTCATGAATGCTACGGACTGACTCGGCCAAACATAGCGCTACCTGCATTTTTAACAGATTGTCGTCGGTGCCTTCTACTTGGTTTGCGGCCTGTAGTGCCTTTGCCATTGCTTCGATACCATCGCCCGATAGCTGAAGCGACCTAGCCACCGAAACCAATGCTTTGATCTCAGCAAGTTTGGCTTTTTTCTTTGCTATCGTCGCCTGTGCCAAAGAGTCAGACTGAGCCACCAGAGCCTTTCTCAGCTGGTCTTCTGTTAGCTGACGTCGATTGCGTTCGGCTTGCAACACCTCAATGAGTCCAGGCTGTTGCTGCTCCTGCACGAGGCTGGCCAAATACTCGTGCACCAGCTGATAGCGAGCACCCGACACTTCGGGGACTTCAAACACCAGCCCCGAGCCGATGAGAATATCTAGCACTAGGCTCAGCTGCTGAGGCGCGCTTTCTATATGGGCAAGCGCCAGTGGCTCCTGTAGCTCGGAGAGACTTTTGAGCGGGCGAGTTTCCCCTTCGCTGAGCAAATATAAAACAGAGCGGGCAATGGAGGTATTCTCTGGACCGCAGTCTTGGATTACACTGTTCAAGAAGTTTTTGAGCAGCTGACTTTTAGGCGAGTTACCCAGCTGTCGATAGTCTGCGAGGGTGGTGATATTCTCTCTTTGTAGCTGAGCGCCCACTACCTGTAGTTCGATAGGGCGAACTTCTCCGGTCTCTTCTGCCAGCTCATCTACCAGCGCGGTAATCAGCCCTGGCTCTAGCTCAAACTCAGCAGATGCGGTTAAGTACTCAATCAGGCGCTCCGCCGCTTGCGGCGAAAAGTTACCCAAGTAGTAGCGAATCTCTTTACTCAATATATCGTTATCGATAATGCTGAGATCCGCGTGGCGGTCCCACTCCAACAAATAGTGCAAAAAGTCTTCTCGCAAAGAAAGCACCACTTTGACATAGGGCAAGTTCAAACAGTCTCGCAAGAAACGATACAGGCCTTGGCGATAGGAGAACGTTGGATGCTGGTAAAAGAAGTCTTCAAACTGATCGAAAACAAGAATGATTTGCTGATATGTCTCGGTTGTGATCTGTGTCAGCAAATCGATTAAGCCATCGGGGGTGTAGGCTAATGGCGAGGTAGCGACCACCTCAGCAGCACTCACAACATCACCTGTAAACAGTCGCAGTTCCTGATGTAATATTTTCTCCCACTGACTGTAACTATTGACCATTACAGGTAGGGTGGTTCTCCCTTCACTGGTAAGACTACGCAGGCGGGGCATCAGCCCGGCGTGCAAAATTGAGCTTTTGCCTACCCCAGACTGGCCGTGCATGACTACCAGCGTATAGCGCGGCTGCGACAGCCGATCCACTAGCGATTCAATATCTTCTGTCCGCCCGGATGCCTTGATTTCAGCGGATAGGACAGTACTATGGGTAGAGCGCACGCCGGGCAGCGTAGCGTAGGGAAAATGGGAAGAAGAAGGCTGAATCTGGCTGGCACCGATAAAGGCTCGCAGGCCAAAATGATTCTCGATGCGGCGCTGTTCTAGCTTAATTTCTAAGGCTTCAGCGTAGTATTGATGATCGTAATAAAGGTGCCAAAGCCGTTCCAAAACCTGACGATAAAGAGAGAGGTCGTAGCGTGGGTCAATGTTTTGCAGGGCTCGTTCTGACTGGTTGATCGCGGGCTTTGTTTGGCCCTGTAGCTGGTAAGCGCTCGCCAGCAGGTCAAAGTAACAGCCTCGGTGGTAGCGCAATGCTGCCTTGCTGTCTGTGGTAGGACCAGGCGTATTTGGATTTTGTTCTAATTTTTGCCTAACACCTGGAAGCTGTAGCGCTTGGTCAGAAGTTTCCAGTGCTCGCTGCGCAAAGTTTTGGGCGTCGCGTAGATAGGTCGGCAGCGGCGTTTGCTGGTATTGGGCAAGGGCGACTTCGGCGAGGTACCCATAGTCTCGGGCGAGGCGAGCGGGGTCATGCTGGTGGAGGTGAGTGCTTTCGTGTGCGATCGCACTCAAAGCCGTCCAATCTTCTAGCTTATGCACCACATCAGCCAGTGCCAACACAAACCGTCCAATGCGATCTGAACGATCTTCCCGGCGAAAGATTGCCAAGCTGTTTTCAAAATATTGCCGTGCCTGATGATAGGCCGCTTTGGTCTCTTGGTTGCCTTTGCTCAAGGCCGCATGCCGTCGCCACCATAGTCCCAAATGAAAGTTTAAGACTGCTTGCTTGTCGACACTCTTCAGCACGCCATTCGACTGCGGCTCCCCGGCTGCATTCATCTGTCGAATCGGCTGGTCAGAATCATCCTGCTGCCAATGAACAAGACTATCTTCGTAGTAGCTTCTGGCCCGAATGAGATCGCCCTGCTGGTGAAGATTGCGCCCCTGCAAAAACAACAAATCTGCCAGTAGCCCATTGTTCACTAGCTCAGACTGGTCGTCTGGCAGGTGCTCTAGCTGGGTGAGGGCAAAGGTCAGCTCCCGAGCAGCCAAAGGCTCAGTAATGCTTGCCCGCAGCGGCAGGCAGTCACTCAGCACGACACTCTTATCTACATCCAAAATTTGGGTGAACGTGTCTGCGGCTTGCTCTCGCAATACGGCAATCAATGACTGGGTCGGGTACTCAAACCGCAGTGGCGTCGCTGCAAAGCTTTTGAGATCGGGCGCGTAGCGATTGAGCTGCTGAAGCACCGTATCATTGACCCAAAAGATGACAGGATAGGGAAATCGCTTTGGCAGGCCATCTCTTCCCAAGTTGGCAGCCCTGAGAATTTTCTCTAGAGGAGAGAATGTTTTCCCATTGTCACCTTCAGCAGGGGCGATTGCAGAGATTGTTTCTAGCCCCGTCACCATCAGTGCCCGTGGCTGGTTTGCCGGACGGTTGATTCGCGAAGTTTGCGCTTCTAGAACATCTCGTAAGTTGCTTGCATCCGCAGGCACAACCACTTTATCCAAATGCAAATGCACGCCGAGTTCTACAGCCAATACTCGCTGTAGCCGCTGATAGTTTACCCGCGCCAAAATCAGCGAAAACTGGTCTTGGCCGAGCACCACCGCCCGTCGCAGATTGTTCAGCGCGTTTTTGTTGTAGGTAACAATGTCGAGGTACTGCTCGCTGACAATAGTCATGCCGGATTCGCCTGCCCAGTTTTCTGCCCTGTTTTCTGCCCAGATCTCTGCCAATTTCTGTAGCGTTTGGTCTCGGTCAAGATGGGATTGAGGCCAAACCAACGCCCGTCATCATCTCTATACTCATACAAAAACAAGCTGCGTAGGAGAGGATTGTAAGATTCGTTGCCTTGGTCTGCTTCGCCGCCGATCGCCTCAAAAAGCAGCTGCCATTCTGACGTGTCAATTAGGGCGACTAGGGCATCGCGTTCGTCACGAATCACCGCGTTTAGCATCTCTCTTGTAATCGGTGGATCGCCTTTTTGTAAGCAGCCATACAGTAGACGCATGAGGTTGCGCATGTGGCCACCGCTGATGGCGACCAGGGTGTTTAGGGTGTCGGGCGTATCGAAAATGTCGTAGATTTGGGCCCAGCGATCGTGCCCTCCTAGTGTAGGAAAAGCCCTCGCCAACACCATCTTTTGCAGCAGCTGCCGCCCCCGAGGAAATGGCTCGCCCATACGAGTTGCCACCGGCACCATCGACAGCAGCTTGGGCGCGGTGCCAAACCGATTCGACAGGCGAGGTAAATCATCCGAAAACACCAGCGCTAGCGGAATGGTGTACACCACATGACAGTTCAGCCGCTTCAGCTGCTCACCGCGATCTACAAACAAATATTCCGACTGACTGCGACCGTCAGCACGGCGAATCGGGTCAATGCGATCTAGGTTATCGACGACCACCACCAATCCCTTCTTGCCTTGCGCTTTCAGCTGCTCATTAGCAACGCCCAAAATCTCTTCATTAATGGCATCGATAATGCTCTTGGTGCGAGGCTCCAGATACTGACGTAACTGGCTGCGCATTTCGGGGCTTTCCTTGGCCCGCGCGGTGATGGCGGCAATGCCGACAGAAAAGCTGACGTCGCTGATTTCCATGGGCGATCGCAGCGTCTCCAGCAAGTTCCGAAACAGCTTCTCCAAATAGGTAGGCCGCAGCCGAATCCCCTCAGCCTCCATGCTCTCAGTCACCTGATGGGCAATCATCAGCAAAATATCGCTAATGTCCACATCGGCCATTTCCAAGTCTCTATCCGACTCAAAATACACCACGTGAAAATTCTGTTGTTCTAATCCACCCTTTAGCCGAAATAGCTCTGTCGACTTGCCGCAGCCAATGTGGCCAGTAAAGAGCTGGCTGGTCGGTTCGTCGGGAGAGAGCTTTACAATTGTCCGCCCTAGCTCGCTGATAATGTCACCCCCCCGCACTGACGAAAAGTCGATGTAGTAGCGGCGGTCTTCACTTTCGGCCACCTTTAGCGGGCGGCTAGGATTGGCAGCACGATAAAAGCGAGGGAGGTCAAGAGGCATAGGGACAGAGATTAAGGGAGACTGTCATGGATACTATAGCGTTTGGGGTGCGGGGGAGAGGCGGAACGGGGGTGATTTTCCTTGCCCCTCCTCTGCCACTCTCTTATCTCCTGTAAGGATTGGGTAAGAGCGCTGCGCAAGGGAGATCTGTGAGACGCGATCGCACAATCCTTTCCCAGGTTTCCAGCCCCACCACTCCCGAAACCGTCAGTCCCATTCTCTGCTGATATTGCTCTACCACCTGCGCCGTTCTCTCACCGTAGTAGCCATCTACCACCACCGGCACACCAGCCCCCAGCATCGTCTGTTGTACGGCTGTTACAGAGGTACATTCACTGCCAACCGCCAGCACGGGCAACCCGGCCACTCCTTGTTCAATAAAGCGCCAAGTGGCTTCATCCACGCGACCATTTACCGGCAACCCGACAAAGCACTGTAGATATTTCACCGCCGTCAGCGTTTCAGACCCAAACACCCCATCCACTAGCACGGAGATTAACGCTACAACGCCGAAGCGCTGACAGCGAGCATTGATATTTCGCTGAAGCTGACGGACGCCAGACCCTTTAGAACCAGTTGTAAGCACACTATAAATAGAAGAAACAGTAGTACACATATGTAAGGACACTCCTGATGTTTAACGACTTAGCCGTGTTGCCCTTACACCTCTATCAGCAAGAAAAGTAAGTTTTACGCAGATTCGCCCAAATTCATTGCCGCCAAGTATGACGCCGTTACAGAAAACACATACGTCCCCCGTATTGTATGTACGATTTATCCTACGGATTGGATGCAGAAATTAACCGTGCTCTCAGATTAATCTCAGCAGGCAGGCGGACACTAAAGGCACTCACATTTCTAAGCACACTCTATGAATCGTCCTTCCCTGCATCGCTTTCTCGGCATCGCCGGACTTAGCCTCCTGATTGGCTGCGCCTATCCAAACCTCACCACTCATTCCCGTGAGTCCATCGCGCAGGCACAAACTCGTCAATCTGTAATGACGCTGGCACAGCTAGAGGCGATCATCAATGCAGAGGGGAGCGATGTGCAGGGTGGCAACGGGCAGTGGCAGGCAACGGTGGAAGGTCGCACGGTGTTGGTATTGGCAGATGTGGGTAGCGATCGCATGCGCATATTCACCCCTATCATCCCCGCTACCGATCTCTCACCCGTCCAAATCCAGTCTATCCTCCTCGCCAACTTTCACACCGCCCTCGATGCCCGCTACGCCCTCTCCGAAGATGCCCTCGTCGCCGTCTTCGTCCACCCCCTCTCTTCTCTAGATGAAGACTATCTCCGCTCAGCCCTTTCCCAAGTCGCCACCCTCGCCAACAACTTCGGCACCACCTACTCCAGCGGCGCACTAGACTTTGGCCCAGCCGACCGACCTAATACTGGAGACGCTGAACAAATTGCGATTTAACTTCAGGTTAAAGAACGTAAATCTCTCTTATTTCTGTTCACGTTAAGTCAGAAAGGTGATTGATCAACGTTTTTGACACCTTAAAACTATTGCTACGCACGAATCGCGCCTGACTCTGTGACATTGAATTCCCTAGGCCAACGAGTTTTTTCATCGTAACGAGCAAAGGGAAACATTGCATCTTGCAAGTTTGCTGTGCTCAAATCAGCCCCTTCCAAGCTAGCGTTATTGAGTTTTGATGCGCTTAGATTTGTTTCTGAAAGTATGGCATTCTTGAGGTTGGCGCTTCTCAACACAGAATTGCTCATATCACACTTATAAAAATGTGAGTGCGATAAATTAGCTTCTGATAAATCTGAGTAACTGATATTAGTGTTTTTCAGAGAGGTCTTAATGCAGGTCGATTTTCGCAAGTCAGAATGATGGAGCTGCACAGATTCCACAGCACTATTATCTAATCTAGATAAACTCAGATTTGCACCACTTAGGTGCGCGTACTTCAAGTTTGTATCCCTTAAATCAGCCTCTGACAACACACAGTCACGAAAGTCTGTCTTTTCTAAGTTGGCTCCTCTCAAGATTATTCCTGCTAGATACTTACCTTTCATTTCCAAATTGGAAAGATCCGCTCCGCTTAAGTTCGAACGACTTAGCTCTAAAGTTGAAACTAATTTTGAGCTCAGCCAACCTTTAGCCCTTAACATTGCTAGAGCCCTTAGTGAAAACTGATTGGATTGCCCCTCCATATCTTGAATTAACTGAGCACGAAGTTCTCTTTCTTCTCTACGCTTTGCAAGAGAATCTACTATGAGGACAGTAATTGCAATACTTATCAGTTCAGCTCCAAAATTCGCGTAGAAATCTTGAACGACGTATTTTGCTGTTCTTCCATACAGATGAAAATAACCTAAAGACAGGACACATGAGCCTACAACAAAAAGTGCGTAGCCCATCCAGTTATTTCGAAAGTAATTCACTATGTTGCAATATTACGTCGGAAGAGTACTTTATTATTCAAAGAGTTTTATCTATCACTCCACCAATACGGAATAGAAAGGTGTGGGCGATTACAATTCAATTCCATACATGTATGCACTAGCGCTGACCTTACTAATGGACATCAAAAGGAGGAGAAGGCGTTTTCACGATGTATTTGACATAGTTCTCCTGAGTATAATCTGCTCTAATAATAATTCTGTTTGCTCTTTCCTCTACCGCCGAGTAGAGTGAACTTCTCTGGTCTTCCGAAAGTTCTTCATTTGAAGTGAGAATATCGTACAGATTGCTAATCTCCTGATCATACAACTGGTATACTTCCTGTCTTACTTCAGAATGAGTTGTATCCTCATAATAAGCCTTTAATGATTCTATATCTCTTAGTTTCATAATCAAACAATGTGGGAAGTTTTCAATAAACTCATTATTTGTTTTAAGGGCTCCTTGATGTCTCCCATCAACTACAGAGAGGGTTTCCACAACTTGGCTCCTAGTCCCGAACCACAAATCTTCGAGAAGTGGTTCAGCCGATGACATATGTTTTAATGCAAGAAGTTTTGGCCTGAGAACGTTGTTAACCAGCTTTTCTAACTCAGATCCGTTTACACTTTTTGACAAAAATACTAAGTGGTGGACGCTTCCATGCAATATCGACTGCTCTTCTGCTTCATCGATATCGAATACGCTTTTCAGCATCCTTCCCCATATACTGTCGTTTTCGGTGAATTCATCAGACCACTTAACGATGCCAGTTTCATGCATCGCACCTGAAACTAAATGTTCTTTTAGATGATCAAAATGATTCATTAGCTCGGTCTGATACTTCAGTGGCCGGATAAGTTTTTGACACTCTAGAGTTGTTCTGGACAATGTAGCCAGATATAACTCTTCGCCGATGTCGTCATTAAATACAAGAATCCCGAAATCTCTTTCGTGCAACTTATTCTTGCTGAGGCTTTCTTTACTGAAGCTGTTCAATAAGAAATCATGGTATTTCTTTTGCGAACAAAAAAACACAGCTCCATCTTTTCCATAATGGCGATTATGCGCAGACATTACATTTCGGTACTGATGCGCAGATTCAACGCTGGAAAAAACGAACAGGCGTTTTGTATTATCAGGTTGTCGCTCCGTATATCGTTGAGCTTTTGATCGCTGACGTTCATCTACCCAAAACTCAGAGTACCTGTCGACGCTGATAGCATACGCCTTACTTGCCTCTTCGAATATAGCGCCTGCTCTCACTACAAAACTCTCTTGCAGGCTCAGATTTTGTCGATATTCGTTGGTAGGTCCTGTCAACTGCTGAATCTCTTCCTGCGCTGCCTTCAGTACCCTTCGAACGACTTCAACATGAAACAATCTTCTGAAGACAGAGCGCTCTTTTGCACTAGCAACACGTGCCTGAATCTCGCTAAGAATCAGTTCTATTTCTCCTACAACTTCTTCAATCCGACCAATATCAGAAGCACTCTGAGATATTCGCTTCCTTTTGATGGAAAAATCTAACTTTGTAACTGTTTGTTGCGCAATCAAAGAGATTGTCTCACGAACGGTTTGCTCAGTTAGATCTACAGACCGATACCTTCTCCAGTCAATACAGTTTTCACTCAGCTGTTTGGCAAATGGATATTCTGAGTGGAGCTGACTTCCGAGCAATCCACATTCTGAATAGTATATTGGTATCACGTGGTCTAAAGGATTAGCCAAGTCGGCTCTGTTTAAAAAGTGCCTAACCTCTGCTTTACATTGCTCACTGTCAAAAAAGTTTGGCGACAAAAAGACTACGAGAAGCTCGGCACTATCTAAAGATTCATATAACTCTGTACTCAGATGAAATCGGTGGCCATAAAACTCCTCTGGCTGCTCTCTGAGAAGTAGCTGCATCTCATTAGCCAGTACTCTTGAAAAGTACGTTAAGTCACCACTACGGTCGTCCTTTTCTGAGAAAGAGAAAAAGATATTTATGATCACTTAGTAGTCCTTGTTCAAAAGTAATTGGCTTATATCGATATTATAGATATGACTGTGCACATTTGGGCATTTTAATGTTTTTCTTGGTGGAGAAAAATATATGAATGTTATGAAACCTTGACGCTTTCACTGGCAACCATGCGATAAACAGTCGAATACTCTACAGAAGGCACTTGTTAAAGTGCGGAATTGAATCTGATTGGCATTAACCAAAATATATCTGTGCTCCTCCTAGCAGTCTCGCATCATCTATCTGTCGCGGTGGATTCTACATTTGTTTACCTGTTTGTACTGACCCAACATTATCTATTAAATGATTTAGTCAAATTCAACTCGCTGCTTTTGACACTCTTGTCGAGATCTAGAACAACGGAATAATGTTACTCATAACTAGAGTTAGAGAGCCTCGTAACTGAGTTAAGGTTGCTTATTTACTCAGGGCTCATATTCTTGTTTGTGCACAAAATTAATTTACGTTTTTCAATAAGTCCTTTCTCAGAAAATTTTCATACTCGATTCATTCTCTCCTTGAATAGACCTGTCATAGTTGTTTTAGTGTCATAAAGAACCAATGAGCAACAATCTCTTTCGTGCCGCATTCGCAGCCGCAGCCCTCTCCACATCAACACTCCTTGGTACCATTGCCACCGCCGAAGCCGTAGAAGTTACTGTCACCATCGATAACCTTTCTCCTGAGGAAGGCATCATCCTTACGCCACTATGGGTCGGCTTCCATGAGGGCAGCTACGACCTTTATGAGCCCGGCCTTCCTTCCTCCGAAGGGTTGGAACTCATTGCTGAAGACGGTGACGTTTCTATTCTCAGTGAGTCTTTTACCAGTGGCGGTACCAACCGCACCGATGGCGTCATTACTGGCGATGGCATTAGTCCCGATTCTCCTCCACTCATCGGCCCTAGCTCTTCTGCTAGCCTCACGTTCGATATTGATGCCGACACACCTTTCTTCAGCTTCGCCTCGATGATTTTGCCCAGTAACGACGCTTTTATCGGCAACGAAAGTGGGACTAGCCACCGTCTATTTGATGCCAACGGTAACTTTATCGGTACAGAATTCGTGGTAGTTGGCAACCAAATTCAAGATGCCGGCAGCGAAGTCAATGACGAAAGTCCCGATAGCGTTCCTCTACTCGGTATGGCACATAATGTTGGCCCAGTTGAAGGCGGTACTGTAGCTACTCATCCTGGTTTCAACGCAGGCGGCAACATTCTTGCAGCCTTCCCTAACGGCAACTTCAAAGACGAACTCTATCCAGTTGCTCGCATCCGTGTAGAACTCGCAGAATAACGTTAGCAGAATAGTCAAGCCAAAATATGTGCGGTGAATGTATGATTTATTCACCGCATATATTGCAGTGATTATGGTGTGGATTCATCAGCAAGCAGACTGGCCAGCCTTTACTTGGAATAGCGAAGCGCTAGCCCAAAAGCTCCCCGCAATCCGCCATCGGCAGGGACGGCTGCTAGGTAGGATGGAGTCTTTGGGATTTGCGCTGCGGAATGAAGCGACGCTGAATACGCTGACAGAAAATATCGTTCAATCCTCAGCCATTGAGGGAGAAAAGCTAAGCAGCCAAGAGGTGCGCTCCTCTGTTGCCCGCAGATTGGGCATTGAGATAGGGGGGGGTATCGCCGTAGGGCGAAATGTCGAAGGCGTCGTCGATATGATGATAGATGCCACCAGCCGCTGCGACCAACCACTCACGCGCAATCGCCTATTCAGCTGGCACGCTGCCCTATTCCCCACTGGCTGGAGCGGCCTACGAAAAATCACGGTCGGCAATTGGAGGCCCGAATCCGCTGGACCTATGCGCGTGGTCTCTGGCCGAATCGACCGAGAACGTATTCACTTTGAAGCTCCTAAGGCAACGCGGATTGAATCTGAGATGGTCGCTTTCTTAGCTTGGTTCGATAGTGAGGTAGAAGTAGATCCGCTGATTAAAGCAGCGATCGCACATCTCTGGTTCATCACCATTCATCCTTTTGAGGATGGTAACGGTCGCATAGCGAGAGCGATTGCAGATATGGCCCTAGCCCGCGCTGACGGAATTCTAGATCGCTTTTACAGCATGTCTGCACAGATCGAAACCGAACGAAAAACCTACTATGCGCAGCTAGAACAACAACAGAGAAACTCTACCAACATCACAGACTGGCTAGTCTGGTTTTTAGAGTGCTTAGATCGAGCGATTGGTACAGCAGAAACAACACTTGCCACTGTCATCTACAAAGCAGAACTGTGGCAAGTAGCCAATGAGAAACAAATCAACCAGCGACAGCGCCGCATTCTCAACCGGTTACTAGACGGTTTCGAAGGGCCTATGACCACCTCCAAATACGCAAAAATTGCCAAGTGCTCCGCAGATACAGCCCTGCGAGACATCCGTAACCTATTGGCAAAAGGACTTCTCGTGCAAAATACGGCTGGTGGCCGTAGCACGAGCTATCGCCTACCCAGCATAGAAACTATAAGACGATAGTGCCCGTCCTCCTCTCAGCAACAAAGCGACTCAAGTCCTTTCCAACGTGACTATCAATACAGTCCTAAGACGTTAGAAATCTTACAATCGTGCGCAACGCCAACTGGGCGTGCTGACTGTGGTTTGTAGAAGGATTGAATCAATTGCGATCTTCCGTGGGAAGGGCGTTACCATCGCCCCTACAAAGTTCCTTTCAGCGCATTTTTACGGGTGCGCTGTTCTTCTTTATCACCATTACCGTTGCGGTGGTTGGCTACATCATCGCCGGATGGACCCTACTAGATGCGATTTATATGGTGGTGATCACCATCTTTGGTGTGGGCTATGGCGAGGTTAAACCACTAGAAACCGCGTCTTTGAGGGTGTTTACCATCCTAGTTATCATTGCTGGGGCACTGTCAGTCGCCTACATGGTGGCAGGCTTTGTACAGCTCGTGACCGAAGGTGAAATTCGCCGCGCCCTCAACCTTAGGCAAATGACTCAAGAAATTCAAAATCTATCGAATCACGTCATCGTTTGTGGCTATGGCCGCATGGGGCAAATGCTTACCCAGAAGCTCAAAGCAGACGGCCAGCGATTCATCGTGCTAGATCGCGATGCCGAAAGAATCAACCAGGCACAGGAAAATGGCTACTTGGTGTATTTGGGCAATGCGGTCGATGAAACGCAGCTACAAGCCGTCGGGATTCACCGAGCCAGGGCACTAGCCACTGTATTACCCGATGACGCTGCTAACGTATTCATCAGCCTCACGGCCAGAGAACTCAACTCCAAGCTCAGAATCGTTGCCAGAGGAACCTTACCTTCTTCTGAGAAAAAGCTCAGACTTGCGGGCGCTAATGAGGTCATTTTGCCAGCCAGCATTGGCGCACTGCGAATGGCCCACCTGATCTCTCATCCAAATGCGGTGAACTTTCTGTCGCAAAACGATGGACGCGCTGACCTTAACGAGCTGCTGGGCGAAATTGACATTCAAATGAATGAGCTCGCTATTCGGCCAAACTCTCCTTTAGTCGGGCGAACTATTGGCGATATAGAACATCGTGGCAAAGGCACTTTCATCATCGTGGCGCTCAAACGAAACAGCGGAGAAGTGATTGTTCATCCTGAGCCTCACCATGCCCTAATCGAAGGAGATGCCCTCATTATTATGGGCCATCAAGAAGACATGCCCACCTTTGCCCAAAGGCACGCTGCCAAAAGTCAGCTGCGCTATAGAGGCGCTAGGGTGAAGTAGCCAGTGGCTCTTCGATATATGCAAGTCTCTTTATAATTTTCAGCGTTTGTTCTAATCCTGAATCCTGACCGATCACAAATTCCTTCGAGCGGCCGTAAGTAGGATGAGGGCTCCGTTCTAGTTTCAAAAACATATCTAGACCTCAATCGTAATTCATCTGTAAACTACTGGAGACGATAGACTATCTTCCAATTTTTGTTAAGTGACTGTAACTCGTTTCCCCGTTGTCTATCATCCGGCTTACGTAACGCCTTTGCCTGAGGGCCATCGCTTCCCAATGCCAAAGTTTCAGCTATTGCGTGATTTGCTAGTACGCGATCGCATTATTACCGAAAGCCAAATCTACCAGCCTGGCCCACCACCCGCCGCATGGCTAAAGCTAGTCCACACCCCAGATTACGTCCAGGCCTACTGCACCGGCACCCTGGATGCCAAAGCCCAAAGACGCATCGGTTTGCCGTGGAGCGAAGGCCTGGTACAGCGCACCTGTACGGCAGTCGGGGGCACAATTCTTACAGCCAAGCTCGCACTACAGCATGGTATTGCCTGCAATACAGCAGGCGGCACACATCATGCTTTTCCGGGCTATGGGTCTGGCTTTTGTATTTTTAATGACTTAGCGATCGCGCTCAAAGTCCTCCAGTCACAAAACCTCATTCGCACCGCCCTCATCGTTGATCTCGACGTTCATCAGGGCGATGGCACTGCCTTCATTTTCAAGAACGATCCGAGTGTTTTCACATTTTCTATGCACTGCGGCGTTAACTTTCCAGGACGTAAACAGCAGAGTGATTTGGATGTGCCGCTAGATGAAAACACAGGAGATGTGGCCTATCTCGACCTCCTGAGGTCTTACCTACCGGCGCTGCTCAATCAAGTACAGCCAGATTTGGTCATGTACGATGCAGGGGTGGATGTGCACAAGGCGGATCGGTTAGGGAAGTTGGCGCTGACGGATGATGGCGTGTTTGAGCGCGATCGCACTGTCCTCCAGCTATGCAAAACTGCTGGCTACCCGGTCGCCTGCGTCATCGGCGGCGGTTACGGCGAAGACTTCCCAGCGCTCATTTACCGCCACTCTCTCCTGCACAGAGCTGCCAAAACCGTCTTCACCTAATCTCACCGACCAGTGGCAAAATAGAGGAATATTCCACCTTGCCGCTAAGTTTCCCATGGCCCTCACCGTCGCCACCTTTTACAAATTTGTCGCGTTGCCAGACTACACAAACCTGCAAACGCCACTGCAAGCAGCCTGCCAGCAGCAAGCTATCAAAGGCACCATTTTGCTAGCCAAAGAAGGTATCAACGGCACCATCGCAGGCACCCGCAATGCCATAGACGCGGTATTTGCCCACATCAAAGCAGATCCGCGCCTAGTCGATATCGATATCAAAGAATCTCCCGCTACTGAGCCCCCTTTTGCCAAGCTCAAAGTCCGCCTCAAAAAAGAGATTGTCACCATCGGGCTCCCAGAGGTCAGCCCTACCCAGCAAGTCGGCACCTACGTCCCGCCGACAGAATGGAACAAAGTTATCGCCGATCCAGAAGTCACTGTTATCGATACACGCAATGACTACGAAGTTGGCATGGGAACATTTCAAGGTGCAAGAAATCCAGAGACAGATGTTTTCAATGAGTTTCCCGACTACGTAAAAGAGAATTTAGACCCTACCAAGAACAAGAAAGTTGCCATGTTTTGCACAGGTGGCATTCGCTGTGAGAAAGCCTCTTCCTACATGCTCAGTCAAGGGTTTGAAGAGGTCTATCATCTCAAAGGCGGCATTCTAAAATATCTCGAAGAAGTGCCAGAAGAAGAAAGCCTATGGGAGGGCGAATGTTTCGTATTTGACGAGCGTGTCGCCATAAAACATGGACTAGAAACAGGCTCATACGACATGTGTTATGCCTGCGGTCATCCTATTTCAGCCGAAGATAAAAATGCTCCTAGCTACGAAAGTGAAGTCTCTTGTCCGCATTGCGCTGGAGCATTAACCACAGAAAAACAAGAGCGCCTCAGAGAAAGAAAACGTCAGCGTCATCTGAATCGACTAAATTCAGCCAGCTAATTTCACGAATGACAGCGTCTCCTATGATAGGGAAGCCGCCATACACACTCCCAAAAGCCAACTGCTATGCCAAAATGGTTCAACACTGCCGGTCCCTGTAAGGCGGATATTCACTATATGCTGCCGCCGCTGGCTCGACTGCCTCGGCTGGAGAAGCTGGTAGAACAGCAGGGCTATTTTGTCATTCATGCGCCTAGGCAAACGGGTAAAACAACAGCTATGCTCTCGCTTGCTGAACAGCTTACAGCCAGTGGAAAGTACACTGCTGTAATGGTGTCAGCGGAAGTAGGCGCGCCCTTCCCTCATGATCCAGGTGCTGCCGAAAAAGCGATGTTGGCTAGTTGGCGCGACAGTGCCGAAGATACGCTACCTGCTGAGTTACATCCTCCTGTATGGCCTGTTACTAGCCCCGGACAACAGATACAGGCTGCATTGAGAGCTTGGGCAAAAACGTCACCGCGACCACTTGTCGTTTTTATAGACGAAATCGACATTCTGCAAGATATGACGCTTACTTCTGTACTGCGGCAGTTACGTTCGGGCTATCCCAGACGCCCTCAGAATTTTCCGCACGCACTATCACTCATCGGCGTCCGCGATGTACGAGATTACAAAATTGCTTCGGGAGGCAGTGAGCGTCTTCACACAGCCAGCCCGTTCAATATCAAAATTGAATCACTGACCTTGAGTAATTTTACTCAGGATGACGTCGCTGAACTGTATAGCCAGCATACGGTTGAGACAGGACAATTGTTTAGTACAGAAGCCATTCAGCATGCATTTGAGCTTACTCAAGGACAGCCTTGGTTGGTGAATGCGATCGCTAACCAAGTTGTAGAAGAAATCTTACCAGACTCAAAAACAACCATCGAAGTAAATCACATAAACAAAGCCAAAGAGATTGTGATTCAGCGGCAAGATACTCATTTAGACAGCCTATCGAGCATTCTTCTAGAAGATCGCGTAAAAAAAGTGATAGAACCCATAATGTCCGGGAGAGAGTTAACCGCTGTCTCGGACGATGATAGACAGTTCCTAGTAGATTTAGGGCTAGTCACCAGGAATTCAGCCGGAGGACTCGCACCTGCAAATCCCATATATCGGGAAGTTTTACCCAGGGTTCTTGCCAGCAGTTCGCAGGACAGCCTACCTATGATTAATCCAAGCTGGCTGACGGCAGAAGGAAAGCTTGATCCAGAAAAGCTACTGGTTGCATTTCTCAGTTTCTGGAGACAGCATGGACAGCCCCTGCTCAAAAGTGCGCCTTATCACGAGATTGCACCTCACCTGGTACTGATGGCATTCTTGCATCGAGTCATCAACGGCGGTGGCACCCTTAACCGAGAGTACGCCATCGGCTCCGACCGTATGGATCTTTGCTTACAGTATGGAGAAGTCACACTTGGAATGGAGCTAAAAGTATGGCGTGAAGGTCGCCCCGATCCACTCACAGCCGGACTCAAGCAGCTAGACCGCTACTTAGCTGGACTAAGTCTAGATGTAGGCTGGCTAGTGATATTTGACCAGCGACAGAACCTATCGCCTATTGCAGAACGCACAACAACAGAACAGGCAACAACACTCAATGGGAGATCAATTATCGTAATTCGCGGGTAAACTCTGTCTCTATTTACCCGCATTTAGTATTTGACTGGCTGTGATTCTGAGCTGCGGAAAAGTCGGCGATGAAATTGACTGATCTCCTCGTAGGGTCGTAGTCTGATAACGACCGTCCTTGGCCAATACACAAAGCGTTAGTGTTGGTTGTTTGGGTCGTCCGATAAAGACTTCTCCACCAAGTCCCTCATGATCAACGATCCAGTATTCGGGAATGCCTAAAATCGCATAGTCTTCAAACTTACGGGCATAGTCGTTTTGCCAGTTACTGCTGACTACTTCTGCCGCAAACTTGACTGACTGGCCCATTGTCAAAATCGATTCTCTTTTCCACAGTGGTTCTTGAGATAGTGCTCGCTCATCAACCACCATAATATCTGGACGAAAAGCAGTGACATCGCCCAACGGCTTCAACGTACCGCGCTGAAGAACAAAATACGGCAAGCTCAAATTTTCGATCTGCACATTGAGTTTGCGATCAATCAGCGCGGCCACCTGCTCATGAGGCCCAGTAGGTTCCAAGTCAAATACCTCACCATCGATCAATTCATAACGATTATCTTCGCTGTACTGCGCAAGGAATTGCTCGACCGTTATAGATTTTGACGCTACAACTGTCACCATTAATATATCTACTCCTATGAAAGGTCGTTAGCAACAGCTAGCGAATCATTCGTGTTACTTTTTTCTATCCTACTTAAAAGTGACACGAATAGTTTGAGTCAATGTATATTCAAGTCACAAGGCGCTTCACAGCTAACAACAGCCCATCACCGATAGGCAACAAACTCATCGTGACGCGTTGATCGTTTCGTACTTTTTTATTCAAGGCGCGAATACGTTTGGTGCGATTGTCTTGCACCTCAGGATCTGCCACTTTTCCGTACCAGAGGGTGTTGTCTATTGCCACAAGGCCGCCGAGCCTCAGAAGCTGAAGGGACTTTTCGTAGTAGTTGTCGTAGTTACTTTTGTCGGCGTCGATGAAGGAGAAGTCGAAGGTGCCGGATTCGCCGTTGGCGATGAGGGCATCGAGGGTGTCGAGGGCCGGGGCAATGCGGAGGTCTATTTTGTGAGTGACGTTGGCTTTTTGCCAGTAGGGAAGCGCGATCGCACAATCTTTCTCATTCACATCGCAGGCTACGATTCGCCCATCATCCGGCAATGCCAGCGCTACTGTCAGCGCACTATAGCCGGTAAATACACCAATCTCCAGTGCCTTCTTCGCACCCATCAGCTGCACCAGCAAAGCCATAAACTGCCCTTGCTCTGGCGAAATCTGCATTCTCGCCTGCGGATGCTCCGCCGTTTTGGCTCTTAGCTCAGCCTGCACTTCAGTCTCACGCAGCGACGCAGACAGCAAATAGTCATACAGTCTGTCATCCAGCTCAATTGATCGATTAGACATAGCTAGCGTTGAAGATTACGCCGCACACATTACGCTGCGCATCGTCTTCATATTACCGGGCAAATCACACCGAATTGCTTGCTCAATCAAAAAGCTGGGCACTGGTACTAAAGGTGTTGCCTTTACAGAATAAGTGAGCAGTGTGCCTGCGCCGTAGTCTTCTAGAGTCAAATCAGCGGCGAAATCTGAAAACGTACCGCGCTCGAAGCGGAACTGAATCTTCTGATGCAGGGTTTCAATCACCTGCAAATAAATTTCGACCTGAGCCGAAAACATCATAAATGCCTTGCGAGCAACCTGATATAGGCGGCGAGTCGCAGGGTGGGTCTTCGTTTGGCGCTTCGCTTCTAGCACTTGGCTTTGCACAATGTCTGGAAAGTAGTGCACCCACTTGCTGTAGTCCGTCAGCTGCTGCCAGGTTTGCGATCGCACCATAGGCACATACATCGTTGCCGTTACCGCTGCGCCCGAACTCATAGGTGTTGTAGAAATAAGCACATCACCTTGTAAGAGCGATACTTCTTGCGGATGAGTCGCCCGAGGCTGAGTAGAAAGCGTTGAAGAAGCTGTCATATGGCTGTCGCGTATGAAAGGGAGCAAGCGGAAGGAAAACTAACCTAAAACGAGGCAACGATGCTTTTTATGGTGAAGATGAAGTCAGCTGAGAAAATACTGATGTTTTATACGGGCTAGCCCGCTCGAATCACCGCCATTATTGCCTATTTCTACGGAGATAATGTTAAGTACACTACAAGACTCCAATAAACTTTTAGTGAACATACGCATGGGCTGCCTTAACCTGCTTAGAGAATGCCCGATTCACAGCTTAGAGACAGCCTCATTTGTCGGTAAGATGACGGAAATTGCTATGTTTTGTGGCGAGAAAATAAAAAAATATGTTCAATCCTTGTGCCTCCGGTGCCTATGTCTAAAAGATTTCGACTCAAGCCTGGCTCTCAGCTGCTGCTCTTCCTAATTTGCTTTACTGTGGGCATTTGGATTTTGCGCGGCCTCACGCTGCTATCTTTTATCCCAGGTCTCGTGATTTGGCTGCTGATTCTCGCTTGTATAGGTGTCTTTGTTTTCAACAGCGTGCAGTCCACTCGCTAGCCCATCTGTCAGGTATTTCTTCTGCTTACGCTGTTCTGCCATGGCGCGCCCTACCGTTAGGTTCAGCAAGTCACCTATCAGCATCACCAGTGAGGTAATCCACAGCCACAGCAGCAGCACAATCACTGTCGCTACCGCGCTGTAGACAAAGTTGCCAAAGTGAGTGACGTATAGCCGAAAGAGCCCTGATATGACGGCCCACGATAGTGCCGCTAGTAACGCTCCCGGCAGTAATGGCTTCCCGGTTGTCCATCGGCTAGGCCCAAACCGGTAGATAAATGCAAACGCTGCTGACATAATGCTCAGCGCCAGCGGCCAGCGAAACAGGCTCCATGCCTCGGATACCCAAAAGCCAATATCACCCTGACTACGATCTACTAGCTGCTGCACGACCCAATCGCTAATAAATACCAGCGTAGAAGCCGTAATTAGCAGCGCAATTGTGCCTAGCGGCAGCGTGATAGAGACTAGCCTTGCTTTCCAAAAGGGTCGCCGCCGCTTCAAGGGAATTTGATGCATTTGATCGAGCGATCGCATTGCCGCGCTCATCGCCCCAGCAGAAGCCCACAGCGCAAACAAAAAGCTCACCGAAAACAGACCCCTGCTTTGGCTATCGGTCACCACTTTCTCAAAGCCATAAATCAGCTCGGGCACACCACCGGGAGCCACCTCAGTGAGCTGTCCGGCTAAGTTGGCAAACGTTTTTTTCAGCGGGCTGAACAGGCCAATCGCCGTCAAAAAAGCCAGAATGCCTGGAAACAACCCCAGCATCCAGTTGTAGGCCATTTCCGACGCCAAGCTGGGGAGCCTTTGCCGAAACGTCGTGCGAACGACCCGCTTGATGACCAGCGGATTAATATAGCCCAAAAAACGAACAAACTCCACTGGCGACAGAATGCGCCACATTCGCTGAACCGGCTGCTGCTGCTGGTAGGTTGCGTATATTTTTTTAGAAATAGCGCGGGGACGACGAGACAAGGGGTTCCTATTGCTTTTGAGTATTGCTTTTACGATAAAGGCTTTTCACCTTTGTATAGCCTTATCAGAAGATGAATTTAACCCCTCGCTTGTGCTGTGTCCGCAGATTCGCCCCCTCGCCGTATTTTCTAAAACCGTATTTTCTAGGGCCGTATACTCTAGAACTGAAAGTAGATAAACGGTGTGTAGCCGACCGGCACTAGCGTCAGCAGTAGGGCCGCTGCAAAGCCGTAGCCCACTGCGTACAGCTGGGTCGGCATGTTGTCGACGGCATGGGTCCATACTTCTTTTGATGTGAGCCAGTGAAGGCAAGCCAGTACAAAGAATACGCCGAACAGCCCTAGGTTTAGCTGCTGGGTACCGGGCGATCGCATCAATACAAAAGACCGCAACACCGATAGCGCAGTCCCAAAGCTATCCGCCCGAAAAAACACCCATGCAATACACACCCAGTAAAACGTCAGCGCCACATTTAGCATCGACATTAGCATCGACAGCCAAACTGAAGGCCGTGCCAGCGACGGAATCGCCTTTGCAAACTTACTCCACTCTCGATTAATAATCAGCGCCCCGCCGTGCAGCGCGCCCCACACCACAAAAGTCCAAGCCGCACCGTGCCAAAGCCCACCTAGCACCATCGTTAGCATCAGGTTGCGATAGGTAAACCACTGTCCGCCCCTGTTACCTCCCAGCGGAATGTAGAGGTAGTCCTTTAGCCAGGTAGAAAGGCTGATGTGCCAGCGCCGCCAAAAGTCGGTGATGCTGCTAGCGAAGTAGGGGAAGTTGAAATTGACGCATAGCTCATAGCCCAGAAGGCCCGCACAGGCGATCGCCATATCCGAATAGCCCGAAAAATCGCAGTAAATCTGAGTGGTGTAGCTCAGCACCCCAATCCAGCCACTCACCGCGTCAAATGCCGACGGCTCCGCAAAGTACCGGTCTACAATCGGGGCCAAATTATCCGACACACAGGCCTTCTTAAAAAAGCCGACTAAAAATAAAGTCAAACAGGCCCGAACGTTGATTTGGCTAAACTGACGAGCACTTTCAAGCTGTGGTAAAAAGTCCGACGCTCGGACGATAGGACCCGCCACCAGCTGTGGAAAAAAGGCCACAAACGTCGCCAAATCCAGCAGGCTTTTTCTTGGCTGCAAGCGCCCAGCATAAATATCTAGCGAATAGCTCAGCGTCTGAAACGTGTAGAAACTAATCCCCACCGGCAGCACTACGTTTAACGTAACCGAGTTCATCGGCAGTCCCAGCCAGCCAAATAGCCCCACCGCTGAGTCCGCAAAAAAGTTGGCGTACTTGAAAAAGGCCAGTGCCCCCAGGTTTACTCCCAAGCTCAGCAGTAGCCAGCCGCGTCGCGCTTTGGGCGTTTTCCCTTCCTTTCCCAGGTTGAGGCCCACTACGTAGTCCACCAGCGTAGAGCCAATAATGAGCGAGAGAAAGCGCCAGTCCCAAGCGCCATAAAAGGCATAGCTACACAGCAAAATCCAAGCCTTTCGCCAGCTGTTAGGCCGCAGCGTCCAGTACACACCAAAGACAACCGCGAAAAAAAGAAAGAATCTAAACTCTGTAAAAATCATGTTGAGCCGGGCGAGGTAGATGCAGGTCTTTGACGAAGGAACAGGCGATTATGAATAATCAAAAAAACGCTTCAGTTGCTAGGGCTGTACTGCCTGAACGAAGTCTTTGGCCAGTAGCTGAGAAAATTCTTGGGAAGCACGCTCGGTGAGGTGTTCTGAATCGAACCGCTGCAGTGGCTCATACAGCTGAGGAAAGCGCTTAGGGTCTCTATAGCTCAGCAGCGTTTCAATGTCGCCCTGCTGCTCAGCGATGCGAAAATCGTGTTCGGGCGATAGGGAAGGCGGCTCAATGAAAATGGGCTTTGCTCCAGCGTCACGAATTGCTTGAGTGGCCTTTGCCAACAGCATACGCTTATTTTCTGGTAGTCGAGCTTGAGTGATATCTGCATTGGGCTCCTCTGCTAGCCTAGCGACCGCTGCCTCGTAGTCAGCCTGATTGGCCAAAAAGTGCTGTCGCTTTGGAGAGGATTTATCGGTCAGCGGAAAGTATCCCTCATTGCGGGTGAAAATTTTAGTCACGGCTCGTTCTTGTGCGGAGAACTCGCTGGGGAGCACTTGGCTAAACAGCCGCCCCACATTCATTTGTCTGTAGAGCGTTGGCAGCAAGTGGCTTGCTATCAGCATGGCCTTAGCCGAAGCAGATGCTTCGGAACTCAAAATGTAGCGAGCTGCAAAGCCAGTATTTTCCCAGGTATGCCAGTACATCGACCGATGTGTGCGGGCGTTTTGAATGGGCTCGTAGCCCTTATCTAAAGTGGTTTCAAAAAAGACCCACTTCAGATTTTCTGGCGGATCGCTTAAGACGTCTTCTAGCAGGACGATACTGTCGAGGGCCCGCAGTGCGGGAACCCCAAAGTTGTAGCTGTCGACGGCGATACCAGCTCGCTCGCTTGCCGAGTCGAAAACATCGGGAATAACGTGGTTGTATACGCGGCTAGAGCCGAAAAATAAGGTGTCGTAATCGTTTTTGTGGGCCTGGTAGTAATCGTGCTTGGGGCCAATGAAGACGACGTTTGAGGGGATGGTGGGGCTTGGAATTATTTGCCCTAGGATGACGGTAGCTACTATAAAAGCAACCACGCTTGCAAGGCACGACCTGACATAGCGAGGAATCAGGCGACCCGTACGGCGCTTTCTTTGCTCATCTGTACGGCGCGGATGGGCAGCTACAGGCTTGAGTACGTCACTAATCAAAATAAACACCCTGCAAAATTGGCACCCTTGCGCAATGAATGATCTGCACAATGTACGGATTATTCATTTCTCAAGACGTAGGGCCAATCTCTTCAGTTCCAGGGCGGCTATACCTACCTATTTAGGCCGTGAACACCGAATCACAGAAGTGACTTACTTTTTTTACAATGCAGGCATACGCTAGCAGCTGAGCTGAAGGGAGGGAATCCATGCAAATCAATGATCCCAATAAGTTTACGGAGAAGGTTCGCAGTGCGCTCGACGCGACGGTGGACATTGTTAAGCGCTCCAGCCATCAGCAGCTAGAACCTGAACACCTCTTGCTAGCGCTGCTAGAGCAAGAGGGCTTAGCGTCTCGTATTTTTGAGAAAGTGGGTTTGTCTATTAATGCGGTAAGAGATAGAACAACCGCGTTTATTGATAAACAGCCGAAGGTAAAGGGCTCCAGCGAATCGGTATACATCAGTAATCACGCCAGTACTCTGCTAGATAGGGCAGACGCTTACCGCCAGGCTTTTGAAGACGACTATATTTCCATTGAGCACATCGTGCTGGCCTATGCCAAAGACAAGCGTTTCGGGCAAGCGCTGCTCAAGGACTTTGGCATTAGCGAAAAAGATTTACAGCAAGCAATTACGCAGATTAGAGGCAACCAAAAAGTGACCGATCAAAATCCTGAAGGCAAGTACGAATCCTTAGAAAAATACGGACGAGATCTAACTGCCTATGCCCGTGAGGGACGGCTCGACCCCGTCATTGGCCGTGATGATGAGATTCGTCGCACGATTCAGATTTTGTCGCGTCGCACTAAGAATAATCCGGTGCTGATTGGTGAACCGGGTGTGGGTAAAACTGCGATCGCAGAAGGCCTCGCCCAGCGCATCGTCCGTGGCGATGTCCCTCAATCCCTGCAAGATCGCACCCTCATTTCACTCGATATGGGTGCCCTGATTGCAGGTGCCAAGTACCGAGGCGAATTTGAGGAACGCCTTAAAGCTGTGCTGAAGGAAGTCACCGAATCCAGCGGCCAAATCGTTCTCTTTATCGACGAAATTCATACTGTTGTCGGGGCGGGTGCGTCTCAAGGTGCGATGGATGCAGGTAACTTACTCAAGCCGATGCTGGCGCGTGGGGAGCTGCGATGCATTGGGGCCACTACGCTAGACGAATATCGCCAGCACATTGAAAAAGACGCAGCCCTAGAGCGTAGATTTCAGCAGGTGTATGTCGACCAGCCTTCTGTAGAAGATACTGTTTCGATTTTGCGTGGTCTTAAGGAACGCTATGAAGTTCACCACGGTGTCAAAATTGCAGATGGTGCTTTGGTTGCTGCTGCTGCGCTGTCAACTCGCTATATTAGCGATCGCTTTCTCCCAGACAAAGCCATTGACCTCGTAGACGAAGCAGCGGCCAAGCTCAAAATGGAAATCACCTCCAAGCCCGAAGAGCTAGACGAAGTGGACCGTCGAATTCTGCAGATGGAAATGGAGCGTCTTTCCTTACAAAAAGAGAGCGACCCTGCTTCGATTGATCGACTAGAGAAACTGGAGAAAGAGCTAGCCGATCTTAAAGAGGAACAGGCCGAACTCAGCGCGCAGTGGCAGGCTGAAAAAGACACTATCGGTAAAGTGCAAACGATCAAAGAAGAGATTGACCGGTTGAATGTGGAAGTGGAGCAGGCCGAACGCGCCGCCGAGCTAAACAAAGCCGCTGAGCTAAAGTACGGCAAGTTGCCCGAACTGCAAAAGCAACTTGCAGATGCGGAGCAAGCCATCAGTGATTCTCAAACCTCTGGCAAAACCTTGCTTCGTGAGGAAGTCACCGAGTCAGATATTGCTGAAATTATCTCTAAATGGACGGGTATTCCACTCAGCAAGCTAGTGGAATCTGAGATGCAAAAGCTGCTGAATTTAGAAGATGAGCTGCATGAGCGGGTGATTGGGCAGGACGAAGCGGTGACGGCTGTGGCGGATTCTATTCAGCGATCGCGCGCTGGTCTGGCCGATCCAGATCGTCCCATGGCCAGCTTCATCTTCCTCGGCCCCACAGGCGTCGGCAAAACAGAACTCGCCAAAGCCCTCGCCAGCTACCTATTCGACACGGCTGATGCCATGGTCCGCATCGACATGTCCGAATATATGGAGAAGCACGCCGTCTCTCGCTTAGTCGGTGCCCCTCCGGGCTACGTCGGTTACGACGAAGGCGGTCAGCTCACCGAAGCGGTACGCCGTCGCCCCTTCTCCGTCATCCTGTTTGACGAAATCGAGAAGGCTCACCCTGATGTCTTCAACATCCTCTTGCAGGTATTGGACGATGGCCGCATTACCGACTCCCAAGGTCGCACAGTGGACTTCACCAATTCCATCATCATTATGACGAGCAACATTGGATCGCAGTACATTCTCGATATTGCGGGTGATGATACTAAATATGATGAAATGCGATCGCGTGTCACAGAAGCCCTACGCGGCCAGTTCCGCCCCGAGTTTCTCAACCGTATCGATGAAATCATCATTTTCCACGCCCTGATGAAATCTCAGCTGCGCGACATCGTTAAAATCCAAATCAAGCGATTGGAAGGCCGTCTAGAAGCGAAAAAGCTTACCCTCAAACTCTCCGATGCCGCTTTGGACTTTGTTGCCGATGTTGGCTACGACCCCACCTACGGTGCGCGTCCACTCAAGCGAGCCATTCAGCGCGAGGTAGAGACCAAGATTGCGAAATCGATTCTACGCAGCGAATTCCTCCCCGGAGATACCATCTTCGTCGATGTGGAGAATGAGCGGCTTGCGTTTAAGCGATTGCCTGCTGAGCTTGTGACCGCTTAATCTCACCAAAGAAAAGCAGGTCCTGATTAGAACATCCTAATCAGGACCTGCTTTCGTAAATAAACCCAGCTATCACCTTCATTCCATATCTGTACGGGAGGCAATACAGCTATGGGAGGGTAGAATCTGTCACAAGTAATCTGCTGGACTCATCAACATGTCAGCCACTCGGCGATCGCACTGGCTAAAAGTCGGAAGTATTCTGGTATCAACTTTGTTAGCAGCCAGTACACCGCAGGTGAGCAACGCAGGCATTTTGTTTGATCGCGAACTACTCTCCGAAAATATCAACATTGAACCAGAGGACGCTGTGGCTAACGACAGTCATGATGTTGCTCTAGTTGAAGTGTTACACAACCTCAATAACGCAGGATTGCTAACAGAGGAAACTTACAACAGAACTATACGAGAAGTAGAACAAGGAATTATTAGGGTAAGATCTCAGCTTGCAAGCAAGTTAGTAGAACAAAACAGCACTCATACTTACACTCTCTTTGCGGTTCCAGACATAAATGATCTCTCAGAGATTCAGCATATTCTTGAACCACTGAACAACGAATTAGAACAACTCAATAATACTGGTATTCTTTCGACATCTGTCTACGAATATTTGCAGAGTGAGCTTTCGTCTGGGCGTCTATTTCATAAGCTACAACTCTACCAAACAGCGCAAATTCAGCTAGAGCGGGAAGAATCGGTCGACCCTGATCTGCTCAAGCCTCGGTTAGATGAGATCAGAGCAGCCGATATTATTTCCGAACAAGGATACATATCACTGCTAGAGGCACTGGAAGCATCAGCGCTACAAAATCCAATCGAGTTTTTGAACTATATTGATCAAGCTCAAATGTTTGATCTAACCGATTACTCCCTAGATCCAGAGTTGTACTTTCCCGCTATCTATCAGTCGGTCGCTCAGATGCTAACTCGCACAGGGATAGTCAGCAGCGAGCTCAGTGAATTCGATCTTGAACTTGTACTCGATCAAATCTACAAATTTGATCGGGCTGATACGCCAGAGCTGGTTGAGGAAGAATGGCGTACTTACGACGCGGTGGTATCCGCTCAAATCGATGACCGCAGCTATGCGCAAAGCAGTTACTACAGCCCTCCAAGTGATGAGCAAGATTTTCTCGGCCGGATAGAAAGCGACGGATTGGCCAGTTTGTTCAATAAAGTATTGCGAGATCAGTCGTCACCCTATCGCCTATTTTCAATTGCAAGCTTTACTCCTCACGTTGACTACTCTCGATTTGGCATTATCGCGCTAACAGAGGCACAGGCCGACGTTTACTGGGGAGGCAGCTGGCACGAAACTGACTATACGAATACATTTACAAGCGATCGCATCGCAGAGATTGTCACACTATTCAAAAATATCGAGCTATTCACTCACCTCAGCACAAGAGAGCTTATCGCAGGTGAGCAGCGGATAGCACGTCAGTACATTACTGAGCCTTACCAGCTACTGTCTGCATTTAAAGATGTTATCTTACTATTCGATTGGGAGAGCGCCGCAGGTGACACGCCTTACAAACACCTGCTTGAGTCTCTATCGGATATCTCTCGTGGAAGCTTTGAACCCACCCATATCAATGACAACTTCGATTGGGAAAGCCAGACGGCCAGCATCGCTTTTACCCTGAACGGAACTCGATATAGCGCTGATTTAGAGTTCAATAGAGACTGGTTGGATCCACGGTTCTTTGAGTTTGTTGAAAGCGTTGCGGCTGAAGAAGTTCTGACCGGAAAATTCTATCCACTATCTGAAAATGGATATGGACCGGATGGCTATATTTTTCTAAATGATGAGCAGTGGGAAGTTTTGCGATCGCAGCAAATCATCACTTCCTCTACAGACTAAAAAATCAGCTTTGGTCAATAAATGGACCGCAAACATGAACTAAGCAGCTTCTTTGTTACCATGAAGATTTAACCTGAAAAGCTGTGAGGGCGAAAGTTCTGGGCTGGTAGCCGTAGAAGAATTCCTCTGAGTAGGCAAGCTATGTTCAATCGGTAAATCAATGATAAATTCGGTACCGCCAGAGACATCCGGATTGAGTTGTATGCTGCCGTGGTGCTTCTGCATAGTTTGGTAGGCGATCGCTAATCCTAGTCCAGTGCCTGCCCCAATGGGCTTGGTGGTAAAAAACGGATCAAAGATCTTGGTCTGAATCTCAGATGGAATACTAGGCCCTGTATTTTTGATGCCGATGTGAATGTATTTACACTCGGTTGCCCAAGTTCTAATAAAAATTGCCTTCACAGGCGTATCGCTGTTGTTCATGGCATCAATAGCATTGACAAAAACACTCAACAGAACCTGATTAATCTCACCAGGATTGCAAACAATCTCGGGAAGGTCACCATAGTCCTGATAAACCTCAGTCTCTTGAGAGAGCTGCGAATTCAACATATTCAAAGTGCTTTCGATACTCTTATGAATATCGGTGGGCTTACAGCCTTGTTCATCTGAACGAGAAAAAGACTGTAAATCTGAAACAATCTTTTGAACTCGGCTTGCGCCATCGAAAATAGACTTAAGTACTTTGGGAATATCTTCCTGGATATAGTCGAGGTCAATTTCTTCATTGTGCTCACGAATAGACTCTATGGAATTCGCTTGAGCCTCAGGACTGGTGGCCAAAGAGAACTGACGCTGGTAAAGCTGAATCGTACTGAGCAAATCTTGAACATAGTCTTTCATGCAGCCTACATTTCCTGATAGAAAAGTCAGCGGATTGTTTAACTCATGGGCAACACCACCCACAAGCTGACCGAGGCTAGACATTTTTTCTGTCTGAATTAACTGAGTTTGGGTTTGCTGTAATCTTTCTAACGTCGTGCTCAGCTCAGCCGTTCGCTCATCGACCCGCTGCTCTAACTGCCTTTCGTGTTCTTTCAGTTTTTTCTCGGCTATTTGCTGACGACGAATGGCATAGGTCATGACAGTGATAGTCACCATTCCACTGGCAAACAGTATGCTCGCCACCCAAACCAACGTGCGATATTGGCTATAAAAAGAAGGCTTAACGTTGATGAGAATACTCTCTGGGGGCAACAGCGCTGGATCGATATTTGCGTGTTTGAGTTCTTGCGCATCAAAGATCCATTGGTTCTTGGCCTCAATGATGGGTGCCACCTCACTGATGGGGGTGCCGTCCAATATAGCTTGCGCAAGCTGTACGGCCTGCTGCGCATGATACTTTCCGTCCATAATCTTGCCGCCAACAGCGCCATAGCCGAATTGCGTAATAGCGGTTGTGTATAGAGGGTTTGGCAGCTGCGATCGCAACAGCTGACCGCCTTGCTCAAAGGGGACGAGTGCGCCTTCTGCATTACCTTTGCGGAGCTGACCAAAAAAGAAAATAGGTGACTCATCGGCATACTCTCCCAACCGAGATTTAACCTCTGAGTCCACAACATCTTTCACCTCAATAATCGTCGGGGCGTTTTCATCACCCAATAGTTTAGATTTAATGCTGCGGATATTGTTCTGACTCGTTGAGCTAGAATCACTAATCAAAATAACGCTGTCTGAACCCGTCTGACGCGCAGACTCTATCACGGTTTCAACCGTACTATGGTTCTCAAATATGCCTGTGAGCAAAGGCTGAGTGAGCAAGTCTTCTTGCACATTGTTAATGCCCATAAACACAATTGGCAACGTTGGGAAATGAGTCTCTCGTGTTGCCAAAACCAGGTTCAATCCCGGATCGTCACCCACCATCATCACAGACAGGGGCGTATGTTCGTATTTGTCTTTTATGTAGTCTAAAAACGTTTCTTGATGGTGCAAGTTTGGATAGCGTTTAGCATCTAAAAACTCGTGGTAGACCGTCACGTCTTGCGTTGCATCCTGAAAGCTTTGATCAATCCCGTCTTTTTGCGACTGCGTCCAAGACATCTCAGGATTGTAGGAATGGATAACGAGTACATTCTTGTTCTCTTTTTGGCCACTGTTTGGGCTGGCGATCGCTACGCGAGAGTGGGGACTTAGCACCCCACTCAAACCTATCAACGGGACTACACACAAGATTGAGCTGATAAAAGGTCTGCCCCACTTAAATAGGTGAGTATGGGAAGTGTCCATGAGGTAAGAAATAGCACTAGTCCCTCTAGCGTTCCCTATGGTCACAGCACAGTATTGGTATCTATCTATCAGCACGCTCGAAGTGTTGCTCCATACAGCTTCATATCTGCCGCAAAGGCGTGAAGGTGATTCGAGGCTGCTCGCTCGCTGAGGAAGTTGTTCATACCGATGCGCAGGGCGTGTACTGTCTGCACCTACGACCACTGCGTATGTTTCACCGATCAAGCGTGATGGGTAACTTAAGCAAAAGGCCCTAGCATCAGCGGCACACTGCATCCATCGTCACCTAGTTTAAGAGAGCTTATGAGCGCGTCCCCACAGGCCGATAGAGCCTACACCAACGTCATGGAAAGGCTAGTCGCTGAAGAGGTAGAACGACAAAAGGCCAAACTCCCCCCCAAATTGCGTGAATACATCAAAACGGTCGAAGTAGAAACCTACGCTCTTAACCGTCTTCCAGCGCTGTATGCCTCTAGCGAAAAGGGTTGGCAAATGCAGTACGAAAAAGCGGGTAAGGCAAATGCCGAGGCTGTTTCAAAAGCTGTACGCCAAGGCATCGCTGCCGTTCAGGTAGATCCATTGCGCGCGTCGCAGCCTCTGTCTGTGAAGCAGAATGATGAATCGGAAGCGGTTCTTACAACCTTCCGTAATATGCTCAACCAGCCAGAGCTAACCTGGGACGACATTATGTATAAGTGCAAGCGGCTCTTGCTCCCTCGCGAACATCCTGATCGCCCTGCCCTCAAAGATGACTCTCAGCACAAAGCTTTTTGGCAGCCGGGTACTCATGGCGGTACGGAACCCTGGCAAAAATCGAGAGCCACTCTGCGAAAGAGCAGTGCACTGCCTTCTAGAACAGTAGGTTCACAAGAGACCGGTGTTTGGTCAGATACCAGGTATCAGCAGTAAAGAATCTGTCGTTGGGTTTCTGCTGTCGGGTAGTTTTTCAGTCCTTACGTTGCAGGGCTCAGCATTACAGCCCCAATGCGTCATCAATTTTTAGAGACTTCAAACCCTGTCTGAGCCGTTCGGCTTCGGCAGGGTCTGTGCTTTCTACTAGGCTAATTGCCTTCTCAAAGGCGGCTTTGCTCTGGGGTAGTTTTCCGAGCTTGAAGAGAACAACGCCTAGGTTCTGATAGGCCGCGCTGTAATTTGGGTCTAGTGAGATGGCGTATTCGTAAGCGCGCATGGCTGGCTCCAAGTATCCTCGTGCTCGGTGTACCACGCCTAAGTTCAAGAAGATAATGGGTTGGGTGGGATCAATTCGACCGGCGGCTTCGTACTGTTTCATGGCCCCGTCTAGGTCGCCCTGCATTTTTAGCAGTGCGCCTAGGTTTAGATATGCGCCTAGTTTGAGCAGTCCGGCGATGGGGACCGCGATCGCACTCCGATAGGCCGCTGCTGCTTCCGGCAACTTATCTTCAATGTGGCGATAGGCAATGCCGCGATGATAGTGCAGCTCGTATTCGGTCATGGGGTCAAAGTTACGCGATCGCAGCGCCCTATCTAGAAGTTCTAATGCTTTTTCGTAATGGTTAGCTTCGGGCGCATCGCTTTGGGTATAGAGCGCGCCGAGCTTATTGGCCATATAGGCATCATCTGGGTAAGCTTCCAGGTGTTTTTCCATAATGCGCTGGGCGCGCTTGAACTTGTCTTTAGCTGCGATCGCAGCCACGCCATAGCCCGTATGGTCAATCCCTACCGCCCCTAGCTGCGCAACTTGCCAATGTTCTTCTGCTGACATTAGCGCCTGCACACTGTCTTCCACACCCTCGTGATAAGGCCGGGCATATTTCACCGTTTTCAAGTTACGAAACAGTCGAGATACCTGCGTATAAGGGGACTGATTTGCACCTATCTCCCGTCGCATCATTGTGACCAGTAACAAATCGGCGGGCTGCACTTTGCCCATAGGCCGCTCTTCTTTAATAGAGCGAATAAAGTCGTAGCCTGCCTGCGTCAGCGTTTCGTCTGCATCTAGTACCAAAATCCAGTCCTGTGTCGCCTGGTCGAGTGACGCGTTGCGGGCGACAGAGAAGTCATCGCCCCACATTAGAAAGTTCACCTTCGCACCGGCTTCTTCCGCAATCGTTGGTGTCGCATCGCCCGAGCCGGTATCGATCACCACAATTTCGTCAGCTAAGTCTCGCACGCTAGCCAATGCACGAGGCAAGTTTTCGACCTCGTCTTTCACAATCATGCAGAGGCTGAGCGTTGCCATGGGTCTAACTTCTCTAAATAAAGTGCACTGCTACAATTATGAGCACAGATGTCTGCAAGCAGGAGAGCGAGCAATGACGGTTGTAGCGGCGAAGTGGACCTTGGAAGAATACCACCAGATGATCGCCTCCGGTGTACTGGACGACAGACGGGTGGAGCTGATTAGAGGAGAGATTGTAGAAATGGCACCAGAGGGTAAACCTCACGCAGACTTCAGCACTAAGGCGGGAAACTATCTTGCTCGATTGCTAGGAGAACGTGCAGAAATCAGACCTGCAAAACCAATAACGCTACCTGATCAGTCTGAGCCAGAGCCAGACGTGGCTATCGTTCAGTGCTTTGATGAAGAGTATCTAGATCACCATCCCTATCCAGAAAATATCTTTTGGGTGATTGAATATTCAGAAAGCACCCTAAAGAAAGATCTTGGGTTAAAGGCTGAGGTATATGCGGAATCAGGTATTCCTGAGTATTGGGTTGTCAACTTAAAGGATCGCTCAGTTATAGTCTTCAAAGACATTTTGAACAGTCGTTACACTTCTGAAACAACCTACAGAGGGGGAAATATCCAGCCTTCTGCATTTCCAGATGTCTTAGTTTCAATCGACCGCTTAGTGAAGAGTCGAAGAAAGCTTAAGTAGTCTATTCACTTGTCATGTATGAGCTTTTCGGCTCGCTCTAGTGCTATCCGAACTTGCTGGAAGCCAGTTCCACCTGCGCTGTTGCGAGCAGAAACGACTTGAGCAGGTGCGATCGCCTCATAAATATCTTCCTCAAACTTTGGATGCAGCGCCTGCCATTCATCCATACTCAAATCCTTCAACAGCTTGCCCGCTGCCAAAGACGTCTTCACAACTTTGCCCACTAGGTTATACGCCTCACGGAAAGGAACGCCTTTAGCGGCTAAGTAATCCGCTACGTCTGTTGCATTAGAAAAGTCTTCTGCTACCGCTTGGTTCAATCTTTCTGTGCGGAAAGTGATGCCCTCTTGCAGCAATATTGTCATCGCTTCTAGACATCCAGAAACTGTTGCAACTGTGTCAAAAATCGCTTCTTTGTCTTCCTGCAAATCTTTGTTGTAAGCCAGCGGTAAGCCCTTCATCATCACCAGCAAACCCTGCAAATGGCCAAAGGCTCGGCCCGTTTTACCGCGCACTAGCTCAGGAATGTCGGGATTTTTCTTTTGGGGCATGATGCTGGAGCCCGTAGAACAGCTATCGCCTAAGGTCACAAAGCGAAACTCTTCTGACGCCCAGAAAATAATCTCTTCTGATAGGCGAGATAGGTGCACCATGATGATGCTGGCCGCGCTGGCAAATTCGATGGCGAAGTCGCGATCGCTCACCCCATCCAAACTGTTGTGATAAATCTCATCGAACCCTAACAGTTCAGCCGA
>JBHJIY010000079.1:0-14445 GCA_050042985.1 Phormidesmis sp.
GCTTTTGCGCCAAATTCAGCGCAAAAGTACGTTCAAACTCTATAAGCAGAACTTATCAAAAACGGCTCAAAACTGGCATTTTTACGCTCAACTTTTTCTAATTGCCCCTGGTGACAGCTACGCTCGCGCGACCCCTATTTGTCGCTGCTAGCTTTAGCGCTGAGGCAGGCATGGCTCAGTCTATTCAGTCTGACAACAGTCTTTCGACTAACGTTAGCTCGTTGGATGCTCTGTTGTTACGTCAGTCGGGTCAGATTTCGGCAGAAGCTGGCAATGCTGGAGATGGGGGCAACATCACGTTAGTGATGACTATTTTGGTGGCATTAGAGAATATTGACATTATGGCTAACGCTTTAGCGGCAGTAAGCCGAGATCATCTTTCGTTCTAGCGCTATACTCATCGAGCAAATGCGCCATTCTTATTCTTTTTATGCGATCGCACTCTGAGTGCTTCTGGCTAATGTTTGTTTATATTATCGGCAATTCTGACAAAAATGTTTTTAAGCTAGGCGTGGGGAGCGATCCGTTTCAAATACTCTCTAGCCTTCAAGGGGGTAATCCATATAAGCTGGCTATTCTCTGCAAGCTTTGCGTAAGCAGTAAAAATGAAGCAAACCTGATAGAGCAGACAGGGCATAAGGAGCTAAAAAAATATGAGGGTGCAGGCGGCTGGTACGCAGACATTCCTGAGGTGCTATCGACCCAGTTCGTGAGCGATCATTATTTGCGGCTACTGGCGAGCAAGGTTGGTGTAGTGCCTAGCAGTCAGCAGTTCACCCCCAGAGGGCGAACTAACTTGCAGCGACTAACGCCCATTGCTAAACGCAATGAATTGAGCCTTGAAGACGCACTAGCGAGGGTAGAGAAAGCATATGACGAAGGAATATCTATAGACAGCCTTTTTGAAGAATTAAATTAGTCCATTTATTGCCATACATGCATAAACAACTCTAGAAATCTATCAAAATAAGGGTTTCTGCGTTCTGGGTGTTTGCTCTGTACGCAACTAGTCAAACATTATCAATGCAAAATTAACTGCGTGTGTGACTTTACCTATAAGTTGAGACAGTGGCTCACTTTATGCATCCTGGGACGTTGACTAGCATTGTCAACTTGGCTAGATTTGACAATGCTATTAGAAGTAATGCCAGGAATTTCTATTCACGGGAAAATCCTGGTATCATTTGTGTCTTACATTGAGAATACAATCTAGTAAAATGAGTCTGGAAGTGAGACTTTTAATCTTAATTCAATACAATCTATCTCAGTATTATTGCGAGGCCTATTCCAATAAAGAGGTAATGACCTCATCATAGGTTTGATAAATTTTGGCCCCCGTCAAAGTCTCTTTTAGCTCACCATCTCTAAAGAACATGACTGATGGCATCCCCTTCAGCTTAAATCGTTTAGCCACTGGTCGATTGTTGTCAAAATCTAGCTTGACTACCGTAGCGCGATCGCTGTGATTCTCAGCCAGTTGATCGATCAGCGGCGACACCTGTTTGCAGGGCCCACACCAGGAAGCCACACAGTCTACAACTAGCAACGGTTCCTTCTCTATCAGCGTGTTGAGCTCTGCCTCATCGATAAAGCGAGCCGCGCCAGACTCTTCTATGCCAATACGAGCGATCGCATTAGCCACCTCAGCTTTAGACTGACTCCCATTCACCACCGTAAACCCTGAGCTGCCAGCCCCTCTATCCGCTTGCAACTGCTGATAGTACTCCATTACTGGAATAATACCTTCCTTATAATCGGTTATTTGGCTACGCAACACCGACACACTTTCACCGCTCTCTTTCGATAATCGGCTAATCAAAATTCCCGTCGAAGCTTTGATATAGGCAACTTCTGCCATATCCAACCCAAAAGCTGCCAACAGCCGATCGAACGCTTCCGCCTGCACTAATGTTGTTGGAAATCCATCCAAAACCCACCCTTTCAACATGACATCCGGCTGCTCAAACCGCTTTCGCAACAGCTTCAGCAACAGCTCATCAGGCACTGGCTCACCCTTTTCTCTATAGCGATGGATGTCTTGTCCAACAGCTGACTCCGCGATCACCGCCATGCGGATGAGCTTAGACATCGATACATGAGGTACCTGCCACTGCTCAGCTACCTGCGTAGCCTGCTCTTCTACACCCGCGCCCGACGGACCCAAAAGAATCAGCTGCTTGGATTTCATCACATCGTCCTCTACAAATTACGCCAGATAATCACGCCAGATAATCACACCAAATACTGGGCTACCGTTTGCTGAAAAACCTCATAGGGCTTTACGCCTACTAACATCTCTTTCAGCTCACTGCCTTTAAAAAACATCACTGCCGGAATGCCCTTCACCTTGTATCGCTTAGCCACCGACTTGTTAGCATCCACATCCAGCTTAAAAACATTCACCTGCGCGCCGTAGTCTTCTGCCAACCTATCCATCATCGGTGCCACCAGCTTGCAAGGACCACACCAGGCCGCAGTACAATCTGCTACCAGCAAAGCATCCTGCGCCAAGAGTGCATCAAACTCCGCCTCGTCTTGGATATACCGTGCGGCCCCCGTCTCTTTTTCAGTAGACAGCACAACAGCATTAGAAACCTCGGCCACGGGCACGTTTCCATTTATCGTCGTCAGACACTGCCGCTGCTGATAGTAAGCTACCAGAGGCGTTGTTTCCTTTTCATACACTGCAATCCGCCGCCGTATCGTCGCCACCGTATCGTCTTTACGCTTCATCTTCAGCAGTCTGTCGATCAAAAGCCCCGACATCACTTTGATGTAAATGACCTGTGGCGTAGGCAGCTTTTGCTCCGCTAGCATCTCATCTAGCGCCTGCGCCTGCGATAGCGTACGTGGAAACCCATCCAAAATCCATCCCTTTTGGGCATCTGCTTGAGTAATACGCGATCGCACCAACGTCATCACCAGCTCATCCGGCACCAGCTCCCCAGCCTCCAGATAGGCCTCAGCCTCTTTTCCTAGCTGCGTTTTTGCCTCAATCGCCTCACGCAAAATATCGCCCGTAGAAACGTGAGGAACCTGCCATCGCTGCGAAAGTGCAATCGCCTGCGTTCCTTTACCAGCTCCCGGTGGCCCTAAAAAAATGAAATACATACAAGAGACCAGATAGCGGATGACGAAGCCAGTACACGAGTAGCACCAGCTGCTTTCATCTTAGATGAGGTCGGCATCTTACCTACCCAATCACCGCGTTTAAAGCCTGGAATATCGCAAAAAGTAAAATCTTATTTCGAGACTCATTTAAGTCATTTATAGTCTTGATTCAGGACTTATGAGTCTCGAAAAGATAGTAGTAGAAAGTCAAATTAGTGTACAAAAGTGAGTTTATGCTGAAAATTAGTGACTATCGAAAATAAACATCCAGGCTCCTCACTGAGTTTACTGACCGTGCTTTCTACAGTACGTCAGTATGTCACCGACATCATTTCTCATTCCCCTACAAGCCTTGTGTAGAGGCAGATTTGACACTGTCTGCCTTTTCTCTTCTCTTCGTTTGCCAATGATGCGTTCTTCATCGAAAAAGCAGTTTTTACAGTTTCATAAAGAAGCCGCTAAGCAAAAGTCACCTTTTATTCTGTAGAACTTCTGTCGCTGTTCTTTTACGCCGACAGATACATTGAGCGAAGTTCCATCAGTGCTGACCGCTCAGTCTTCTCAGAACTATGACTTTCAAACCCTTCTCTTCAATCACAAAAACAGCAAGTAAGCTGGCTTCCACTACTGCTGCAGCCTGCGTTCTTTGCATCGCAGCTGAAGCTCAGGCCGCGCAGCTATACGCCACCGACGTCGTTTACTACGATAACAACGGCACCTCCATGGCTAGCTATCGTTCGGACGTTACTAACGCACTGGGCGACCCTGGCCTAAGCGCAGATTCTGCTAACGGCTACAAAGGCAATAAAGACTTTCTCTCATTGGGTCTCGGTGGCCGAGCCGTTTTCAACTTTGGTCAAGACTTTGCAGGCGAAGTGAGCATTTGGGAGACTACCTGGAACTACAAATCACAACAGTCTAGCTACGATGAGCAAATAGACATCTACTACGGCAACTTCAACAATGTTGCTGACTGGGACACACTTTCAAACGACCTTAGCCAGTGGACCAACGCTGGCGAAATTCTCAATATTCAAGATAACGCCTACAACACAGCAGTCGGCGCTAGCAACTCAGGACTTGCACCCACAGGTGTTTTCAATCACGTACTGCTAGTAGACAAATCTCAAGTCAAGAGCGGCAGAGATGGATTTGATGTGAACGCGATCGCAGTTCAAGGCGTAGAACAGCAGGAAGTACCCGAGCCTACAGCTGTAGCGGGCCTACTCATGGTCGGGGCCTTGGCTATCAAGAGTCGCCGAAAGCAAAGCGTTGCCTAAAAGGTGAGAGACTCCGTGAAGTAGCGTCTGTCAATAACTCATTTATAGCTGCGGAAGCATCAGCTCTTCCGCAGTTTTTATTTGCAGCAAAATTCTTATATTGAGACTCAAGCAAATCAAAACAAGTCTTACGTCAAGACAAGTAATACAAAGTAAGAGCCACTAACAAAACCTCTGCGTTAGCCAAATAAAATAACCTCAATCAGGCGGCAATATCAGTCAGTGCAAGCTCTAGATGATCTGTTTGTAGGAGCTCAGGAATATCTGACTCACCAAAGGTTTCACTAGTAGCGCTTGTCGCTAGGTCGATGCAGATACTTACGGCAACGCGAGCGTTCGACGATACTGTCCTTGATAAGCGTCACTCCTTTTCGATTGAGCTAGTCCGTCGGCAATATATAACATCTACCCACCGCACGGACCAGTCTTTTTGTGAGACTCATAAAAGTCAAATTGAGTCCACAATTGAGATTAAACAGTCTTAAAGAAATACGACTTCGATCGAAACAATAACAGTGTCACAACACCAGAAAGAACAATCAAAACAACACTAATCCCGAGCAATGCCATACCACCTCATCCTCTAACAGGGGCTTCTGAAAGGAATGCACTAGTTCCTGCCATATCCACTACACAGGAACGGCGAACAGTTTTACTAAAGCCGGCTTCATTTTGTAGTTTGGGCTCAGCAAAATTAAGTCTTGTGAATGAACTCCACACGTAGCGCCCAGAAGCTAGCTTAATTGAATAAGATTAGGACTTAACATGAAGTCATAATGAGTATGACTAAGTAAGCAGACACTACCCCGAGATTATTGCAATGAGCACCGAAAGCAAATGCCCGTTTATGGGTAGTCCGCAAAAGTTCACAGCAGGCCGTGGCACCTCCAACCGAGACTGGTGGCCAAATCGGTTAAACCTCAGCATTCTCCACCAACACTCAGCGAAGTCGAACCCCATGGGCGAAGACTTCGACTACGCCAAAGCCTTTGAAAGCCTTGACCTTGACGCCGTAAAAAGCGACATCTTTGAGCTGATGACAGACTCCCAGTCCTGGTGGCCTGCTGACTACGGCCACTACGGCCCCCTCTTCATTCGTATGGCTTGGCACAGCGCGGGTACCTACCGCATTGGCGATGGCAGAGGCGGTGCAGCCACTGGCAACCAGCGATTTGCCCCCCTCAACAGCTGGCCCGACAACGGCAACCTCGACAAAGCCCGCATGCTGCTGTGGCCCATCAAGCAAAAATACGGCGCAAAGCTCTCCTGGGCTGACCTAATTATTCTCGCAGGCAACTGCGCCCTAGAATCCATGGGCTTCAAAACATTTGGCTTCGCTGGCGGACGTGAAGACATCTGGGAGCCCGAAGACGACATCTACTGGGGCGCAGAAGCTGAGTGGATGGAAAACAACAAACGCTACACAGAAGATCGCGTCCTCGAAGGTCCCCTTGGCGCATCTGTCATGGGCCGCATCTATGTCAATCCAGAAGGCCCCAACGGCGACCCTAACCCAGTAGCCTCTGGCCAGAACATTCGCGAGACCTTTGGCCGGATGGCCATGAACGACGAAGAAACCGTTGCCCTCGCAGCGGGTGGCCACACCTTCGGCAAGTGTCATGGTGCAGGAGATCCAGCCCTAGTGGGTGCAGAGCCCGAAGGTGCAAGCATCGAGCAACAAGGCCTTGGCTGGAAGAACAGCTTCGGCACTGGCGTCGGCGTTCATACCACTACCAGCGGCATTGAAGGCGCCTGGACCACTCAGCCCACACAGTGGGACAACAACTATTTTGAGAACCTATTTGGCTACGAGTGGGAACTTACAAAAAGTCCAGCCGGTGCACACCAGTGGAAACCAAAAGGCGACGCAGGCGCAAACACAGTTCCCGACGCCCATGATCCTTCCAAGCGCCATGCGCCCATAATGACCACCGCAGACATGGCCATGAAAATGGACCCAATCTACGAACCCATCTCTCGCCGCTTCTTTGAAAATCCCGACCAGTTTGCCGATGCGTTTTCGCGCGCATGGTTCAAGCTTACTCACCGAGATATGGGCCCTCGCGTTCGCTTTCTTGGCAAAGAAGTTCCTGCTGAAGAGTTGATTTGGCAAGATCCTATCCCAGCTGTCAATCACACACTGATCAGTGAGCAAGACATTGCAACACTAAAGAACAAAATTCTCTCTTCCAATCTTTCCATCTCTCAGCTAGTCTCTACAGCGTGGGCATCAGCATCCACCTATCGCAACTCCGACAAGCGCGGTGGTGCCAACGGTGCACGTATTCGCCTTGCACCGCAAAAAGATTGGGAGGTCAACAACCCAGCTCAGCTCAGTACGGTACTATCTACGCTAGAAAGCATTCAATCAGAGTTCAACAGCTCAGCTGCTGACGGCAAAAAAGTCTCCATGGCCGACCTAATCGTTTTGGGTGGATGCGCCGCCGTTGAGCAAGCTGCGAAAAACGCCGGACAAGACGTAACCGTTCCCTTCACCCCAGGGCGTACCGACGCATCGCAAGAACAAACTGACGTAGACTCTTTTGCCGCCCTAGAGCCCATCGCAGACGGATTCCGTAACTACTTCGTCAGCAAAGGCCCTGCCTCCGAAGAAGAGAGACTGGTAGACCGCGCGCAGCTCCTGAAGCTCACCGCACCTGAGATGACTGTGTTAGTGGGTGGACTAAGAATGCTAAATGCAAACTTCGACCAGTCACAGCATGGTGTCTTTACTCAGCAGTCAGAAGCACTCACCAATGACTTCTTTATAAACTTGCTGAATATGAACACTACGTGGAAAGCGACTTCTGAAGCAGATACGTTGTTTGAGGGGCGCGATCGCACCACAGGCAAAATCAAATGGACCGGCACCCGCGCCGATCTCATCTTTGGTTCCAACTCTCAGCTGCGCGCCCTCGCCGAAGTCTACGGCTGCGAAGACTCCCAGCAAAAGTTTACCAGTGACTTTATTGCCGCCTGGGACAAAGTCATGAACCTCGATCGATTCGATCTCAAATAGATCCGAATAGCCTACGCTACAGAACCCATAGCGACGGGGTGGGTTCTGTAACGTAGGTCCGCAGCTGGGTCACCCTCAAGCCCACCCTTCTAGTACCGTCTTACCAATAGAACTCCCTTGCTCTACCTGAGCATGAACCCGTCTCAAATTCTCGGCATTAATCGGCTTCACCACATTGTTCAAAGTCGTCTTCAAAACCTGTTCATCCACTAACCGCGAAATTTCATTCAATAGCTGGTGCTGCTCAGCCATATCCTCAGTCTAATACATCGTACGCGTAAACATAAACTCCCATACAAAGCCCGCACTCTTAGACTTCAGCGGACTCATATCTAGAAAATTCTCATTCTCCACAATCGTGCAAATCATTCCCTGAGGCCTAATAATCTTAGTCATTGCCAGCCAGTGCATATCCGTACTATTCAGGCACAAAATATAATCTGCCTGCTCAACCTGCTGCGCCAAATCCTCACGATGATTCACAATTTTGTCTGCGCCAAGTTCCTGGCACCAGGTAATCGTCTCTGGTCGTGAGGCCGTCGCAATCACAGTCAGCTTAGCCACCTGCTTCGCTAGCTGAATAGCAATAGAACCGACACCGCCAGCTCCACCAATGATCAAAAGAGACTTTCCTGCATCTTCTCCTATTGAAGAAATCTTTAGCCGGTCGAACAAAGCTTCCCAGGCAGTAATACTTGTCAGTGGCAACGCCGCCGCCTCAGCGAAATTCAGCGTCTTTGGCTTACGGCCAACAATACGCTCATCTACTAAGTGAAACTCACTATTTGTACCAGGTCGAGTAATATCGCCCGCATAGTAAACGTCATCGCCTACCTCAAACTGAGTAACTGCTTCACCTACAGAAACAACAGTTCCTGCCGCATCCCAACCTAGAACGCGAGGTGTCGTCTCAATACCTTCCTTTGGTGCCCTCACCTTGGTATCTACCGGGTTTACAGAAATTGCTTTCACCGCTATCAACAAATCACGACCTGTTGCCTCTGGCTTCGCGAGCTCCACGTCTTGCAAACTGCTCTCATCCGCAATAGGCAAATACTCATACAACCCCACTGCTCTCATGTCCAACCCTCAGTAGATTCTAATTTGACTGTTTTCTACGATAGATTAAAACTAATTTTTACAACATATACTGAACAGTCTAGTCAATTAAGTATATCAAAATAAACCGATGAAAGAACTAGAATCGTTTTTCAGATACAATCCAACTCAAATCTGCTGACATCACCTAGCGAGATGTATGAACCTTCTAGACGAAATTAAGCGCCGCGAACCCATCTTCCAGCATCCTGAATTTGGCACAACCCAAACAGACTTTGAGAATATGACCAGTGAAGTGTTCTATGGAATTGACGGCTTCGGTCGCCGCTACAGCAGGGCGCAAGCCATCACAACTGCCCTCGCCATGTACGAAGACCCAAAGTATCAGGGCATTCACTCGTGGCCCGAAAACACCTGGGAAATTGGCAAATTTGAATGGCAAAAAGTCGCCAACAACAAAATACTCGTAACCTACCTGCTACTTACCCGCAACAACATAACCCGCCGTACCTCGCTATGGCATATAGCAGGTAAGCATTGGAGAATCATGTTCCATCAAGCCACACCTGTACAGCCATAAACGGGAAACCTCCAAACCCTTATGCTCAGCTGCAAAGCTGTGGCAGACTCCAGCCCAATAGAACATCTCAATAATCTAGCCCAAGTGAACCAGTCATCGAGTGACTATTGCTTAACCACGCTAAACTAGCCTGTGAAAACGTCCAAAATGCGCCGCCGCTAGCCCCCAAACAATGAGCTTCGATCATCCTCCTCGCATCCTTTTTCTGTATGGTTCCCTCCGGGAAAGATCCTACAGTCGCCTACTCGCAGAAGAAGCCGCCCGCATCATTGCAGGCTACGGTGCAGACGTAAAATTCTTCGACCCTCGTGGCCTGCCTCTACACAACGCCGAGCCCGACACCCATCCCAAGGTACAGGAACTGCGAGAACTTTCCCTATGGTCTGAAGGCCAGGTATGGAGCAGCCCTGAACTACACGGCAACGTCTCCGGCCTCATGAAAACCCAAATCGACTGGATCCCCCTTAGCATCGGAGCCGTTCGCCCTACTCAGGGCAGAACTCTCGCTGTCATGCAAGTCTCCGGCGGCTCCCAGTCTTTTAACGCTGTAAACACACTGCGGATTCTAGGCCGATGGATGCGCATGTTTACCATCCCAAACCAGTCTTCTGTTGCCAAGGCCTATCAGGAATTTAACGAAGACGGAACAATGAAAGATTCGGCTTATCGCGATCGCGTCATCGACGTCATGGAAGAACTATACCGATTCACTCTCCTACTGAGAGAGCACACCGACGAACTCACCGACCGCCACAGCGAACGCAAAGCCGCTGCGAAAAAGCGAGAGGAAGAGACTGCAAAAAAGGCCCTCCAGTAAAATCTCTCGGAAAAAACAACTCAAAAACAAAATGTAGCACTCAAGCCTCATCAGATAGATCAAGTCTAATCAGATAGTAAATACTCAAAATTCGGGATCCGCGCCAACAGCTTTAGCTCCGCCGCGCAAACACCTCGAACCATATCGATACACTGGTCTCGCTCAGGGTTAGCGGGCAGCGTTTGCAGCAAGCTGTGAACCCTATTCAGCTGTGTCACCGTCCCCTTCATTCGCCGCCGCACATCAGAAATCAAAGCCGCCTTTTCCAAATCCCGCGCGTCCTGAAACGCCTGCACTTTCTGCTGAGCTGCGATCGCCTGCTGCTGAGCCAGTTCAGATTTTTCCATCATCAGTGCCTCACGGTTCAACCGCGTTTCCACCGCACTCAGCACCTCACTGCACGTAAATGGCTTAGTCAAGTAATCGTCCGCGCCCAGCTCCATTCCCTGCCGCAAATCGCCCTTATCCGCCAGCGCCGTCAAAAAAATAAACGGAATCAGCGCCGTCTTCGGCTCTTGCCGCAGCGTCTTCAGCACGTCATACCCATCCAGCTCTGGCATCATCACATCGCACAGCACAATATCCGGGCCAAATTCCATAGCCCCAATCACCCCTGTCACCCCATTGTCAGCTCCCATAATCTCGTACCCCTCCAAAGACAAAAGCTCCAAAAGATTCGCCCGAATCTCCATTTCATCTTCAATCACCAGAATCTTAACCATAGTTTTCTCCTACTTTCTTCTATAAATATCAACAAACTCAGTCAGCGCTAAGACGTAATCAACGGCAAATCCACCACAAAGGTCGTCCCCTCACCCACCTTGCTCCTACAGTCGATTCGCCCCCGGTGCAAATCAACAGACTTTTTCACAATCGCTAATCCCAACCCCGTCCCCGAAATTCTGCCAACATTGCTTCCTCTCACAAACGAATCAAACAAAGTCGCCTGACTCTCCTCAGGAATGCCAATTCCGTAATCTTCCACAACCAGCGTAATCTCCTGATTCTGGTGCGTCACCGTCAGCAAAATCTCTCCGCCGTGGGGTGAATAGTTCACCGCGTTAGTCAGCAAATTAGTCAGGATATGACGCATCAGCTTTCTGTCTAGCTGCATCGGCGCATTGCACAGCTGAGAGTGCATCTGGATAGTATGCGTATCAGTCGTAACTTGAATCGCTTCTATCACCTCCTTGCAAAAGTCATTCAGTACCAGCGGCTGCGGGTTAAACTCCAGCCGACCAGCCTCTGTTTTATTGATCAACAGTACATCGTTCAGCAGCTCAATCATGTGCTTTGTGGCCACCTTTATTTTCTGTAAATACTGAAGCTGTTTCTCTTTCTCCCATTGTTCGCTGTAGTGCTCCAACAGCTCTGCCGACGACAGAATCGTCGTTAGCGGCGTTCTAAACTCGTGAGACGTCATTGACACAAACTGCGTTTTCATCTCATTTAGCTCGCGTTGACGCTCCAAGGCACCCCGAATATCTGCTTCACTCTGCTTACGCTCGGTAATGTCTCGAAAAATCACCATCACTTCGTCCTGTGCACTCACCGCAATGCGGGCCTCAAAATGCACATTCGTGTCTGGAAACTGTAAATCCAGCACCTGAATCTCTGTACTCACCAAAGCCTGCTGAATGCCGTTTTGCATCAGCTGAGCAACATTCAGCGGCCATATATCCGCAAGCATTTTGTTCAAACACAGCTCAGGATCAAAAGGAAGCGTATGCTGCTTCGGAATCTTGATATTCACAAACTGACCATTCGCATCAATCCGAAACATCGGGTCCGGCAGCGCATTCAGCAAAGCGCGATTGGTCGCATGGCTAGCCAGCAGCGCCTTTTCCTCTCGCTTTAGCCGAGTGGTCGCATCGTTGAACTGCCGCGTTCTGTTCTCAAACTCAATTTCTAGCTTGCGGTGTAGCGCCTTCATCACCTCTTCAGCCTGCCGGCGGCTGGTAATATCAAGCAAATAAATGCGGACCAGGTCGCTTTGAGCAATATAGTTGAGCGCTTCTTCAAACGTGCGATCGCCTATCTTCACTTGCCGAGTAGACTGCCGCTGCTGGTCAGCCTTCACCAGCTCAATCACCCCTTCCAGCAAAGGATGCGCCAGCTTACTTGTCTGCAGAGCTGGAAACTGCTTCAGCGCCGCCGGGTTCAAATAGGTCAGCTCTCCGGCCAAAGAGATTTCAATAATCGGGTGTGGAAACAGCTCTGGGAAAGACGCCAGTCGCTCCAAAGAAGCCTCGTTCATACCATCATCAACCGCCCGCTCTTCCATGGCGAGCGGCCTTTGCACCGCACAAGTTTTCATATAGTCCAAAGCAGCCGCATCTTCACCAGAAAACAACCACGCAGTATCCGATGAATCTTCTACCGCAAAATAATGAGCATCCACGCTCGCGGCAAATACAATCGCATCCCCATGACACAAATCATGAGAGAACTTAGGCACACCGTTGATCAACAAACCATTCGTACTAGGCTTACCTTGAAAATTACCGTCAATAATCCGAAACCGATGCTCATCGTCAACCGAAGACGGCAGTCGTAACAAAACAGCATGCTGCCGCGAAATCTCAGGAGAATTCAGCACAATCGAATTTCGAGCATCCCGTCCGATAGAGCTAGACGACGTTTGCAGCTCTATCGTTCGCCTACCCTCGTCGTCTGCGATTAGTAAAAGGTGTTTCATTCAGTGTAAAGGCGTTGCACCCGCCGCATTCGTACCGTTACAGTACCCAGCCACCTACCAAAACCTTACATTAAACACAGAGCAAATTCTTACTTTTCTTACCTTAATTTTTAGTCCTAAAATAGCTGCTACACTGCTGCTACACTACGGTGACTTCAATCACAGTGCTTCAATCACGGTGACTTCCAGATATCAGGTCTTTAGTGTGAATGTCAACTACGAAGGCAACTTTGAAGCCGCTGCCCGTATACACCCAACAGTTCAAGGACCATTTCAATCTCCACAAATCGACACTCGCAAATCTCATCGTCTGATAGAACAATATCGTTTGCCGAAATCACATCGCCTAAAAAGACAAACTGTATCGGCTCGCTGTAGTCACCCATCGACAGCCAGACCCCATTCTTTTTTTGGCAAACTATCCAAATATGATTGATAACTCATGGTAAGTTTTCCAGTATTCCACCAAAAGTAGACCTCAAATAGGCTAACCCAGTGATGGCAACTCCCACAATCGATCCTTACCTTCGCCATCAGCTGCCTAATAATATTTCTCTCGGACGTGATATCTGCAGTAACCCCGTAGAGTCTAGTCAATATGAATGGCTCATTACCAACGGCATTGGCGGATACGGCTGCGGTACGCTTTCTGGTATTCTCACTCGCTGCTACCACGGCTTCCTTGTTGCGGCCCTCAAGCCCCCATTAGAGCGCACACTACTACTCGCCAAGCTAGACGAAACCGCTCAGTACCTCGGCAACCCTTATCCGCTAAGCTGCGATCGCTGGAGCGGTGGCACTACCACCGGCCACGGCTACCGCAACCTAGAACGCTTCCACCTCGAAGGAACCACCCCCATCTGGACTTACACCTGCGCCGACGCCCGCCTCACCAAGCGTATCTGGATGCAGCCCGGCGAAAACACCACCTACACCCAATACACCCTTCACCACGCCAGCGCTCCCTTCACCCTTACCATCAAAGCCCTCGTCAACCACCGCAACCATCACCACACCACCCAAAGCCACCATGGTCCTAGCCCGTGGCAAATCCAAACCCGCTCTCACCCCAGAGGTCTAAAAGTAGAAGCCGCAGGCTGCCCTGCCCCTTTCTATCTTTTCGCCACCCGAGGCAAACTCATCCCTCAAATCAAGTGGTATCAGCACTACTTCCTCACCCAGGAAAAATATCGCGGTCTTACCCATCTCGACGACCACTTTCACTGCGCCACTCTCCGCACTACGCTGGCTCCTGGTGACACCGTTACCGTCGCCTGTAGCACCGAGCCCTTTCCTAATTTGGATGAAACAACAGCCCTTGCCGAAAGAAAACAATATGAAGAATCTCTCTTAAATAAGGCTTTTCAGAAACAGGCGGTGTCTTTGACAGGCGAGACGCCTATCCTACGAGATTCTCATCCTCTCACCCCCTCACCCTCCCTCAAACAACTCATCCTCGCCGCCGACCAATTCATCGCCACCCGCGCCACCGGTAAAACCATCATCGCTGGCTACCCCTGGTTCGGCGACTGGGGTCGCGATACCATGATTGCGCTTCCTGGCCTCACCCTCACCACAGGCAGACCAGAGATTGCGCGGCCTATTCTTCTCACCTTCTCCAAATATCTCAGCCAAGGCATGCTACCAAACGCTTTCCCAGAAGAAGGCGATACACCTGGGTACAACACTGTAGATGCCATTCTCTGGTACTTCGAGGCTATCCGCGCTTATGTCACCGCTACCGACGACAACACCCTATTAGAAGAACTCTTCCCAGCCCTAGAAGACGTCATCGACTGGCACCTACGTGGCACCCGTTACAACATTCATCTAGACGAGTCCGACGGCCTCATTTACGCCGGAGAACCTGGCGCACAGCTC
>JBHJIY010000080.1:0-40981 GCA_050042985.1 Phormidesmis sp.
AGTGAAGTTTGGTTTCGCATGCCCGGCACCCGCCTTGTTGGCATCCCTATCTTTCTTGATGCCGAATATGTAGAAGTTGTCGATGTCGACGTCGCCGAAGGCTTTGAAGACGAAGAATTGCCCGATGAACCCTATCAGCGCACCGTCTGGCTCATTCGCCTTGAAGAAATCAGCGCTATCTCCTACGCCACTGACCGCTGGAGCAAAGAACGCTTCGAGCGCCTGCTGGAGCAATCGCATCGGGACGATGGCCCGGCCACAGAGCCTCGTTAAAGTTTCATCTATAGCGTCCGGCACTTTGCATTAGGTATAGTTATCGGCTGTAAGTCATACATACCGCCTAGCAAAGTGCATAGCAAAGCACGTTGGCGCAGCCTCTCTTTGAGATATGCATCCGCGCTTTGCTATATCTTGTAAAGAACCAATCTTTCTTTTTCATAAGGTGAAACTGTTTTTGGTTTCAACGACTTAAGAAATTGCTCTACTTTAGGCTCATTCAGCCGATGGCTAAAGCTGTGGTTCGGCCGTTTCTGTGCTAGCAGCTTTCTTGACTTTAAAATTCAAGCTGCGGAAGTAGCGACCGCCTACTCCAATCAAGAAAGCAGCGTAGGCAAACAGTTGTAGCAGATAGATGTGATCCCGGTAGCCGAGCATGGTTTTGAGTAAGATGCCGGGGAACTGCTTGTCGGGCAGGATGGCGCTGGTGTCCCAGAGCTGTGGGCCTAGGATACAAGATTGAGTGCTGATGCACAGATCTAGCTCGGGTTTCATCATGCTGATGGCGGTGAAGGCAGCGTCCAAGTTTTTGAAGACGGAGACGACGAGACCCGCGACGATGAGGAGTAAGAAAACGCCCATTACCTGAAAGAAGCGTTTGAGGTTGATGCGGATGCCGAACCTAAAGAGGGCTATGCCGATGCCGACTGCGCCAGTGAGGCCCGCTACCGCGCCTAAAATTCCTTCTACGCTTTGCTGTAAGTTGCTAAACAAAAACAGTACGGTCTCAAAGCCCTCGCGTAGCACCGCAATGCACACCAGGCTAAAAATGCTGATATTCGAGCTTTCGGAGTCAGCTAGGGCATCTTTTAGTGAGCCTTCTACGTTGCTTTTCATGCTCTTTGCCTGCTGGGTCATCCAAATCAGCATCCAGCTGAGCATGACAATGGCAACGCTGCCGAATAGCACACCAAGGAAAGGTTTGATGAGTCCTTGGAGTGCGGGCATTGCGTACTGGACTCGGCTTAGTGTGAGCCCTAGAAATAACCCGATGAGAATGCTGCCTACGATGCCAGCGGCTACCCCTGCGTACACCCATTTGTTGAGCTCGCTGCGATTCGCCTTACTCAAGCAAGCCAGTACAATTCCGACGACTAGTGCGGCTTCTACCCCTTCTCGCAATGTGATAACGAAGGTTGGGATGGCTAGAGAGAAGTCCATGAGTGGGTTGGCGATTTACAGCAACAGTGTTTCAATTATCCCTGAAATTTTGATGTTTGCTTTCTAACTCAGCTCGATTTCAGTCCGATTTCCTGAAGACGCTGCTGAAGGTACTTTCCAGCGGTCTGCTCTGGATATTGCTGATGGCCGCCTGTGCGTTCTATGCAGTTAGGCAGTGGCGTGAGGTCAAATTCTGGCCGGGGGTGGACAAAGAAGGGCATGGAAAAGCGGCGATCGCGGCTGCTATTGGGATTCACAACGCGATGAGTGGTGCTTTTGAGGAGGCCATTACTCAGGGCCTGAAGCATGTCGCCTGTGTCGACGATGATTTGGCCGGGGAGGGTTTGTACGGGGAGCCATTGGCCGTTGCGAGTGAGGAGTTCTAGTCCTGGTGAGGTCGCTTCACATAGCAGTGTGATCAGGTTGATGTCTTCGTGGGGCGCTGCCCGGTGGCTGTGGGGTGTGATGTCTTCTGGAATAGGAGGATAGTGAATGATTCGTAGGATGGTTTGACCTTCGCTGACCTGCGGGGCGAAAAAGTTTTTGGGCTGGTTTAGGTACTGGGCGCAGGCCTGCATGAGTTCAGCTGCGCAGGTTTCTAGCTGCTGAAATAGGGTCGTCATCACCGGGCGAAACTGGGGGACTTCTCTGGGCCAGATGTTGTTGGGATAGCTGACTGGGTGGGCGGTGGGCTGTTCGCGGCCCCAGTGCCAAAATTCTTTAAGATCAGGTGCTTGGCTGTCTTTGGCATGCTCGGTACCAAAGCAGGTAAACCCTCGCTGCCCGTGAAGCTCAGCGATTTCGTATTGGTTTTTGGTATTGTCAGGCAGCGCAAAAAAAGCTTCGGCAGCGCCATAGGCGGCGTTAATAATTCTTTGCTCTACGCCGTGGTTAACCAGGGTGAAAAAGCCAAATTCTTCCAGCGCCTGCCCCAAGGCTTCGACAAACGCGTCTGTATTTTTTCCGCTGGTAAAGTCTTGCAGGTCTAGGGTAGGAATCGTCTGTGTTGGAAGCGTTTGGGTCGTCATGGCCGGAGCACAATAAGGTGTTCAGGAGGCAGATGTACCGTCCAAGGGAGCGGATGCGTTCTTAGCTGTTGCCAGTGTTGTAGGGGGACGATGGCTTGCAGGTGGTAGTCGTGAGTATGCCGAGCGGCGCTGTGAAGCTTGATGCTGAGGACGGCGGAGCGCGGCAGCTGACTCACGTTGGCTAGCCAGCCAGGAGCCTGATTTGTTTCAGGAAGGGGTGTCGATTCGATGTTATCGAAACTAGAGGAAGATATCTTAACAGCTCTTTCGGGGACGTGTGGAGAGCTGTTATACATACTTTCTGTTACAAAAGATACGTGATGAGGTCGAATGCCTACTGAAAGGTTGTCTGTATCGTGCAGGCTGTTTTGCTGTTTAATCAGATTGTTTGGTGGTAGTTGCAGCGGCATTTTCCAGTGGGTTGAGTAGATGCGATCGCCTGAAATCTGCATGGGCGACTGGTTGATAGGTCCGGTGAGCTGTGCGATCGCTCTTCTCCCAGGCCGCTCAAAAATATCCCGTGGTGCCGACTGCCTCACGACTTGCCCTTGGTCCAATACCACCATCTGCTTCGCTCGGTAGACTTCTGGAAAACTGTGCGTTACGAGCAAAGCGGTACCGCGATATTGGTCAATTCGGTCGAAGATCTGCTGGGCGAGGTGCGATCGCAAATGGGTGTCTAAGGCCGAAAACGGTTCATCTAGCAACAGCAACTCTGGTCGACTTGCTAGTGCCCTGGCTAAAGCCACTCGCTGCTGCTGCCCGCCCGAGAGTTGATGCGGATAGTAATGGGCAAACGGTTCCATCTGCACCGCCGCGAGTTCGCTCCAGATACGTTCTGACTGCTCGTGTTTGTTGAGCTTGTGAATTCCAAAGGCGACATTCTCGCTAACTGTGAGATGGGGGAAGAGCGCATAGTTTTGAAATAGCAGAGCGATTTGGCGTTCACTGCTCGGCAAGTTGATAGCTTGTTCGCTGTCGTAAAGGATGTGATGACCTAGGGCGATCCGGCCTGAATCAGGCGTTTCTACACCTGCTAAGCACCGTAGCAGCAAGCTTTTGCCTGCGCCGGAAGCGCCCAGAATCCCGATTAAAACGTCCGTTGTTTGAAATTGAATGCGTAGCGTAAAGTTCGGTAGCTGTTTGGTGATATCAACGCTGAGCGATAGAGGTGATTTTGTGGTTACTTGCGATGGTGCGATCTGCTTTGAATAGATAGATTGCGAAAGAGTTGCTGTGTGTTTCTTGTGCGGCAGTTGGCTGAGCCTATTTGCAAAAACAACGACGACAAGCGCGATCGCTCCTATCACCAAAGACCACTTAGTCGCCATGCCCAAATCCCCCCTCTCCACCGCGAAGTACACTGCCATCGGCAGGGTTTGCGTTTTTCCTGGAATGTTGCCAGCCAGCATCAGCGTGGCCCCAAATTCGCCGAGGGCCCGAGCAAAGCTCAGCAGCACGCCAGCCATGATGCCAGGGCCAGCGAGGGGAATTGCGACGCGGCGAAAGATTCGCCATTCGGTTGCGCCTAGCGTTCGAGCGACGGCTAGCAGCGACGTGTCGATTTGCTCGAAAGCGGCGCGGCTACTGCGATACATCAGCGGGAAGGAGACAATCACTGCCGTGAGGACAGCTGCCCACCAGGTGAATACGATATTGATTTGAAAGGTATCTAGTAGTGGGGAAAGGGGACTGCGATCGCCCAGTAGCCAGAGCAGTGCAAACCCAATGACTGTAGGTGGAAGGACGAGCGGCAGCAGCAGTAAGCTGTCGATTAGGCTTTGTCCGCGTCCCTTATATTTGGCCATGCCGTAGGCGACGGGAATGGCCACGCTGACGGTGATGAGGGTGGCGATCGCAGCAACTTTCAGCGAAATCAGGAGGGGCATAAGCAGCAGGGAGCCCTAAAAAATTGCGGTGTACTGATTGCGGTGTTAATTACGGCGTGCTAAATCCATAACGATTGAAGGTCTCAAGCACAGCGGGATCGCTCAGGAAGTCAATATATTGCTGCGCCGCTTGCGGGTGCTCGCTATGCTGCAAAATCGCGACGGGGTAATGGATTGGGGCGTGTGAGTTTTGAGGTGCGATCGCCACCACCTTGACCCGATTGGCAAGCGCAGCGTCTGTAAGGTAGACCAATCCTGCTTCGGCATGGCCACTTTCCACAGCGGCCAAAACACCGCGTACATTGCTAAAAAAGACCAGCTGAGAAGATAGCTGGGGAAGCAATTGAAAGTGATCTAGCGTATTTTGCGCGTATTGCCCGGCAGGAACGCTACGAAACTCTCCTACGGCTATCTGCTGCGATCGTTTCAGCTTTTCTAGGTCCGCAAATCCTGTGAGCGGACTGTTTTCGGGTGCGATGAGTACCAGCTGATTAGTGAGGATAACTTTGCTCGAATGCGTTTTAATCTTTCCTTGCTGGGCTAGCACATCCATCTGCATAGCGCTTGCCGAAAAAAAAATATCTGCGGGTGCACCCTGTTCAATCTGCCTTTGCAGCGTACCGGACCCGCCCCAGTTGTAAAAAATATCGATATTTGGGTAACGCTGCTCAAACAGGGATTCCACTTCACCCAGCGCATTTTGCAGGCTTGCTGCTGCCGAAATCGTCAGACTGATTCTTTGGGTTGCCTGGTTTACTGTCGGTCGCTTTGAACGATTCGGTCGTTCACTCGCCGAACGTTCCACCTTTGAGATCACAGACTGACATCCAACTGTCAACGTCATACAAACGAGCGCTGTCAATGTTTGTGTTTTCAATATCAATGACATGAACTGTGTGGCACGAACCAAATGGCATGGATGTTTCATAATCGACTTGTCAGTTCGCACAAGACGGTAGAATTTACATAGGTTTACATCCTATTAAATGCTTTTTCTGAAGTCTCTGATTGTCGATAAGTTTTTATCTGTGTGGTGGGCAGTCGTTATTGTGCTGCTAGCGCTACCGTTTGCTGTGTGGCTAGTCAACGTTGCTTCTACGCCAGCCCAGGCAGACTCCTGCCGAACCTTTACCGGGCATGAGGTTTGCATCAGCAGCATTCGCCGTAGCGCTAGGAGCTATTGGGAGTATCGTACGGTTGTCAGCGTTGATGGGGTGAAGCAACCGCTAGAACTGTATAACTGTCGCGATCGCACCCGCATCTTAGCCAGCGATGGCTCAGAGATCCCTTTCCTCACGGGTAAAACAGGAGACTGGGTCTGCCAGCTAACCACGCCACAGAGATCGAGCCAGCTAAAAGAGCGCGGTGAGATTACAATTCGGTAATCTAAAGGCATTCACCCCCTCACCCTTTCTTCCCTGCCTCCCCTCTCCTACCTTCCAGCAGCGCGATCGCACTCTCCAGCGTATCTGCCTCCTCCACCGGCTTATCCGTCCGCCAGCGCAGAATTCTTGGAAACCTCACGGCAATCCCCGACTTATGCCGTTTTGACTCGGCAATTCCTTCAAATCCAATTTCAAACACGTGAGTAGGCTCTACCGAGCGCACCGGTCCAAACTTTTCGCGGGTATGGCGACGAATCCATCGATCTAGCTTTTCAATCTCGGCATTATCCAATCCCGAATATGCCTTGGTAAAAGGCACAAGCGTCTTACCCTCTCCTTTGCCTGTCCCCTGGCTTGTTCCCTGGCTTGTCCACAGAGCGAATGTGTAGTCTGTAAACAGGTTCGCCCGTTTGCCGCTACCTGCCTGCGCGTAAATCATCACCGCATCTAGCGTCATCGGGTCCACCTTGTGTTTCCACCAGTAGCCTCGCTTACGACCTACTAGGTAAGGGCTGTCTTTGGCTTTTAGCATGAGGCCTTCTGCTCCATACTCTCGGGAGCGTGATCGCCACGCTTCTACCTCGTCAAATGAATCAAACGGTAAAGGTTTGGCATAGCTCATGAACTCGTTTGGATGCGTGTCAATTACGTCTATTAATGCGGCTCGCCGAGTTTGCAAAGGCTGCTCTCGAATGTCGACACCCGCTTTCTCTAGCAAATCGTAAGCAATAAAATGCACCGGATACTCCGCCATTAGCTTTTTCCCGACCTTTTTTCGGCCCAGCCGCTTCTGCAAAAAATTAAAGTCCAGCGGTTTCTCGCCGTCCCAGCACACAATTTCGCCATCGAGCACTGTGCCCTCCGGCATCACCCCTAGCGCCGCCTCAAACTCAGGAAACTGATGCGTGATCAAATCCTCTCCGCGTGACCAGGTAAATAGCTGACCTGCCCGATAAATCAGCTGGGCGCGAATGCCATCCCATTTCCACTCAGCCTGCCATCTTGCCAAGTTTTCACCGGTCATCTCCTCAATGGCAAACTTCTCCACATCAATCGGTGCCGCTAAAAAGAAGGGATAAGGCCGACTAGGGCTTGCATCTGCTTCATCTGGGTCTATGAGTGATTTGTAAAACTCACCGGTTGTTTCAATATTGCCCATTAGCCGATGGGCCAGCACCGCTTCGGTAATGCCGTACTCAGCGGTCAGCCCTTTAATCACGAGCTTAGTGCTCGCCCCCACGCGAAATGCGCCGGTCAAAACCTTATTTAGCACAAAAATTTCATCGTCAGATAGATTAGCCCACCAGTCCACCACAAGCTTTTGCAGCTGCGCTTCGTCTGTTTTGCCTAAATTTTTTACTTGAGGGATAATGGTTTCTAGCCACTCGTGTAGCGGCGTGTCGCTACCAGCCTGCGAAGCACCTGTTGCTTCTATCGGCGTATCGCGTAGCAGCAGTGCGATAGTTTCTGCCGTATCTCCCACATGGGAAGCGCTTTCCTCAAATAGCCACTCAGGAATTTCTGAGATCTGCAGAAAAATTTCACGCAGTACCCGCGAGGTAATTAGCCGCTTACGCGTTTTCCCCATGAGTAAATGCAGTGCCCACACCGCATTTTCGGGTACCTCATCATGGAAGTACTGTTGCAACGCCTTAACTTTTTCATTGGTCGATGTCGTTGCATCTATGGCTCGAAATAGTTCTGTAAATCGTCTCATGTGCTGGGATTTGGTTCGCTTGGCTCATTCATTAAATCATTCGCAAACATTTATAAATGCGGGGTGTGTACCCCTTAAGATGTTAAAGTTCGCAACATTTTGATATATCCAGATTTATTCTATCTATGGGGCCATTGAAACCTTCTGACGCTAAGTCGGCCAAGTACTGTGAAACGCCAAAGTCTGCTATGAAAAAAGCTAACGAAAAAGCCAGTAGTTCTGCCGCTCGGTTGCAAAGTACTACCGCAGATGACAGTACAACCGCTGACACAAATATAGCGACTACCGCTGGTGAGATAGAAGGGTATGCCGAAGGCTCAACGTCTACGCAGGGTTCTCCTGTTGAAGAAAAAAACAAAAAATTAATCAGTAAGGGCTCGGTCAAGAAAGCTAAGGCTAAGTCAATAGCTAAGCCAAGCGCGCGAACGGTTTCAAGGCGACAGGCCACGGTTCCTGCTGAGCCACTGTCACTTTCTGAGAGCGATGCTCTCTCCCCAGTGCTGTCTCAGGCGTCTACCAATCCTAGGAAAGAAGCGGTAGATAGTTTTGATTCGCCGAGATTTGTTTCTAAACCCTCCAAAAATGTTGCTTCTCCCTCTAGCCTGTTCCAACCCAATCAGTCTGTGAATCAAAGTAGCGATCGCATTGCCATCTTCATTGACGGCTCCAATCTGTTTTACGCCGCCTCCCATCTCAATATAGAAGTCGACTATCGCCGCTTGCTATCCTCTTTGGTTAGAGGTCGCCGCTTGCTGCGCGCCTACTTCTACACAGGCGTAGACCCGCAAAACGAAAAGCAGCGTGGTTTTTTGCTATGGCTGAACCGTCATGGTCACCGGGTAGTAAGTAAGGAACTCACCCATCTGCCCGACGGCTCGCGCAAGGCAAACATGCATGTAGAAATGGCCGTCGACATGATGCGCATTTCGGAATATTGCCCAAATATCACCCTGCTCGGTGGCGATGGCAACCTCGCCTACGCGCTAGAAGTGCTTAGCCAGCGTGGCACCTTCATTGAGGTGGTGAGTCTACAGTCAATGACGAGCGATAGTTTGATCGATTTGGCCGATTCCTATACGGATTTGGCAGATTTGCGGGATGAGATTAAGCGGTAGTAGGGTTAGGCGATCGCATAGCCCGTATGTTGACGAACGCGCGGAGAATGAAAAGACAACACAATTTTGTCCTGAGGAATCCCCGCCTCAACTAATTCTTCCGTGATGCTGTCCTCGATCCCGTCAAAATGAATCCAAATTTTGTCGTCTCGAATTTCGGATAGCGACTCATTACTTTGGTGCTCAACTAGGGCTCAACCACGTTCCACATCATACAGACATTAAGCTTGCACGGGCGTTACACCGCTACAAATAGCAAAGCCCTTGATTTGACGCTACATCAAATCAAGGGCTCAACAGCCATCTATTGTCTAACGGCTCTATTCGGCTGACTTCTTCCCGCCACCCTTCGCTAAGCCAACGGCCGCGCTCGCAACCACACCGCTACCCACAGCCGCCCATGGAGAACCAGCATAGTGAATGTCACTACCACCCTGCTCAATACCATTGCTAGCCATCAGGTCGAGGTCAATGCCTTCTTCGGTGACGGGCACCGTCAAAATATCCTGGTGACCAGCACGCTTAATATTGACTTCCCAATCACCGCTGATTGACTCATCAGGATCGAAGGTGAATCGGCCCTGGCTGTCGGTAATGCCAGTGACGCGCGCGCGTAATGGCTGGTCTGGTGCATACACGGTGACCTTTGCGCCTTTGAGTGGCTCGCCATTGCTAAAGGTTGTGCGTAGCTCGAGGCCATCGTCGGCCCGGTTGTTGATGAAGTAGTTTGTCTGCACCTGATGTGCCATTGCCTTTGTAGGCAGCACGGCTATGCCAAGGGCAGCGGCAAACATCAACGCTTTTCGAGAGAGGATTGTATTGCGGAGAAGTGTCTGTTTCATAGTATTAGCCGTCTTGGAGACGCTTCAAAACACCGAAAAATTATAGAGAAGATCTTTCGAGGAAAACTTTCTAGCTCACCTATGGTTTTCCCAATAGTAGCGTTGACCTAACAAGTTGTCTCGATAGTCATGTCTATATTATGCACTGCTCTGTAATTACAAGGAGATAGCAGACCAATCAGCAAACTGGCTCCAGCTAATTCTTGATAATCACCTGCTGAAAACTCATGCATTGTAGAGGGATTTTTTTATTCTGTCGGCAGGTCAGCAAGGTTTTTTGCGTCCCACTTCAATACAGAGGCCTCTATACCTTCCGTTTGCTTACGCTTGGAGTCAGCCTCAAACCAGGCAATGATCTGTTCGTTGCTTAAAGCTTCTACGGTGGTGCCCACGTCTTTAGCGATGTACACCAACAATTTGCCAGTAGAGAGTGTAAGGCGGGTCAAAAACTTTTCGGGCGTGGTAAGCAGGGCCGCATCAACGGCAGCAGATTCTTCTTCGGTGAGGAACTGTAGAGACATAGATGCAAATTAAGGAAGATTCAAATAAGGAAGATTTAACTGAGAGCGCTGCGATGGTTTAAGTGCTTTTGTCTTTGGCTTTTACAAGATAGCCGCACTGGTGTTCGCCATTCACGAGCCAGTGGGTGCGCTCTACAGAGCAGTCCGGAAGCGCGATCGCAAACATTGCCAGCTCATGACCGCAAACGGTGGGGTAGGATTCCGCAATGTGTGCGATCGCACAGTTGTACTCCGTAATCACAAAGGCAGCTTGCTCTACGCTCTGCGCATCATTGACCTCCTCTGCCGGATAGCACTCAGCCATATAGCCCTCCGCCTGTCGCAGCTCTACCAAAGTTTCCATGCGATCTTTAAGCGGTGCATCGCCTAGCTTTTTCCGATATTCTTTTGCCTTATTTTGCCACTGATGCTTCAGTAGCTTGCCCACATGCTCAGGGCCCAGGGTGTCGGCCACAGTATTTAGCAGCGATAGGGCAAATTGGTCGTACTGGTCAGGGAAATGCTCACGCCCTTTACGACTGAGCTTGTATACGTGGTTGGGCCGACCAATGCCTTCTTGGCTGGTCTGGAGCTCAATCAGCTCGCTCGACTCCAGATTTTTGAGGTGACGGCGAATGCCTTGGGGCGTGACATCGAGATGATGTGCGATCGCGCCGGCAGTCGCTGTCCCCCGCTTCAGCAAAAAGCGCAGAATATCTTCTTTCATCGACGTGGCCTGATTGCCTGTCTTTGCCATTGATTGAGCAGTTGATTCGGACGTTTCTTTTTGTCGCACAAGTTTACTCTTAATCGCTTTACAGCAAACGATGTCGCAAGTCTAGAACCTCGTTCACAATACTTTAGAAACACCTTTGTTGCTAAACTCCTGCAATTACAGTAACCTTATTTAACATAGTTAAACAACACACGTGTTGCTTTAATTGACTCGATTATAAGTCGAATTGCAAAAAGCGCCCTCGTCGTACCTCACAGGACATCAGCAATCATGAGCACAAACAACCCTCTTCAAGGCTCCGATAAAAGTCTCGAAATTATGCGGAACTTTGCGCAGAGCTATGCCAAACGCACAGGCACATACTTTTGCCAGGACTTGGGCGTCACTGCGGTTGTGCTCGAAGGCCTCGCCAAGCACAAAGACGACTTGGGCGCGCCGCTATGTCCTTGCCGCCACTACGAAGACAAAGAGGCCGAAGTAAAAGCAACCTACTGGAACTGCCCCTGCGTTCCTATGCAGGAGCGTCAGGAATGCCATTGCATGCTTTTTCTGACTGAAGACAATCCTTTTTCAGGCACCGAAAGAGAAATTTCCTTTGAGGAAATTCGCGAAGAGACAGGTGCTGTCAAGTCATAGCCTCGTGCCCATTCTCAACTGCTATCCCTTATCTCCTTGCCTAGTTTAGGTATCTTAACTCCCATGAGTTCTAGTGTTCAGTCCGTCGTTAGCCAACCTTATAAGTATGGCTTCGTTACAGATATTGAGTCTGATAGTTTGCCCCGTGGCTTGAGCGAAGACGTCGTTCGGGCGATTTCTGCCAAGAAAAACGAGCCCGAGTTTATGCTCGACTTTCGCCTGAAGGCATACCGCCGTTGGCTGACGATGGAAGAGCCAAACTGGCCAAACGTAAAATACCCACCTATCGACTACAACGATATTGTTTACTACTCAGCGCCCAAGCAGGCTGAGAAAAAGCTAGATAGTCTCGATGACGTTGCTCCCACCTTGCTCGAAACTTTCGACAAGCTAGGTATCTCTATCAATGAGCAAAAGCGTTTGGCTAATGTGGCAGTTGATGTCATTTTTGACAGTGTTTCTATCGCGACCACTTTCAAAGAAGACCTCGCTAAGCACGGCGTTATCTTCTGCTCTATTTCAGAGGCGATTAAAGATCATCCAGAGCTGGTTAAAAAGTATTTGGGAACGGTTATTCCAGTCGGTGATAACTACTTCGCTGCGCTGAACTCAGCCGTATTTTCCGATGGTTCTTTTGTCTACATTCCCAAAGGCGTCAAGTGCCCGATGGATCTGTCGACCTACTTTCGAATGAACAACGGCGATACAGGGCAGTTTGAGCGCACCCTAATTGTGGCAGAAGAACGCAGCTCGGTGACGTATCTGGAAGGCTGCACGGCTCCTATGTACGACACCAATCAGCTGCACGCGGCTATTGTTGAACTGGTTGCACTAGACGACGCTGAGATTAAATATTCCACTGTTCAAAACTGGTTTGCTGGTGACGAAAATGGTAAGGGTGGCATCTATAACTTTGTGACTAAGCGTGGGCTATGCAAAGGTGTGAACTCAAAAATCTCTTGGACCCAAGTAGAAACCGGTTCGGCTATTACCTGGAAATATCCTAGCTGCGTTCTAGTTGGCGATAACTCAGTCGGCGAGTTCTATTCTGTTGCGCTTACCAACAACTATCAACAGGCCGATACGGGTACCAAGATGGTACACGTGGGGAAAAACACCCGTAGCACCATCATTTCTAAAGGAATCTCGGCTGGTAAGTCAAAGAACAGCTATCGCGGACTGGTTCAGGTAAACCCTAAAGCAGAGGGTGCGCGCAATTATTCTCAGTGTGACTCGATGCTGCTAGGCGATACTTCAAACGCCAACACTTTCCCTTACATTCAAGTGCAAAACAGCACCGCACAGGTAGAACACGAGGCCTCCACTTCCAAAATTGGTGAAGACCAGCTGTTTTACTTCGCTCAGCGGGGTATCTCACCTGAAGACGCCGTCTCAATGATTATCAGCGGCTTTTGCCGTGACGTATTTAATGAGCTACCCATGGAATTCGCTGCTGAAGCGGATAAGCTACTCAGTCTCAAGCTAGAAAATTCGGTTGGGTAGTTATTGGTGAGGCTGAAAATTTCATCTTCAAAAACACGTCCCCGCTACTCAAATGTCCCCACCTCACGGAGAGGGCAAGCAAGCTACAAGTTCCTCTCCTTTGCTTCTGCTGACACTCTATAAAATGATCAACGAAAACGCTAAAACTATTCTCTCTGTTCGTAACCTTCATGCCAGCATTGAAGGCTCAGAAATTCTCAGAGGCCTCAACTTTGAGGTAAAGGCCGGCGAGATTCACGCCATTATGGGACTCAACGGTTCGGGTAAAAGTACTTTCTCTAAGGTATTAGCCGGTCATCCCGATTACGAGGTCACTGCTGGCGAGATTATTTTTCAGGGCCAAAATTTATTGGACCTAGAGCCGCATGAGCGGGCAAATGCGGGTGTATTCTTAGCCTTTCAGTATCCGCTCGAAATTCCAGGCGTGAGTAACCGCGACTTTTTGCGCGTTGCTTTCAATTCTCATCGCAAGGCGAATGGCGAAGAAGAGATCGATGTTTTTGACTTTGACGATTTGGTAGAAGAGAGAGCTGATATTGTCAAAATGGACGTCAGTTTCTTGGATCGCAGTGTTAACGAAGGTTTCTCTGGTGGAGAGAAAAAACGTAACGAAATTCTGCAGATGGCACTGCTACAGCCCACGCTGTCAATTTTAGATGAGACCGATTCGGGCCTCGATATTGATGCATTGAAAACGGTTTCTGGTGGTGTGAATCAGCTGAGCACACCAGATAATGCAACTGTGCTGATTACTCACTATCAGCGTCTGCTGAACTACGTAGTTCCTGACTTTGTGCATGTGATGTGCGGTGGACATATTATTAAGACAGGTGGAAAGGAGTTGGCCCTAGAGCTAGAATCTCGTGGTTACGACTGGCTCACCGCTCAGGAGGCAGTCGCCTAGTATTATGACCAAATCAGTAAGTGCAACCACTGTCTCTGCAAGTGCGGTTAATCGAGCTACCTACTTAAAGCATTTGCTAACCCAGGCTTCAGCGGCTGCCGATGAGTCGCCGCTGCGAAAAGCGCCTCTAAAAGCATCTCTAAAAGCATTGAGAGATGAGGCGATCGCAGCTGTCAGCGATCGCACTTTTCCCTCAGGCCGCGATGAAGAATGGCGCTTCACCGACCTATCGGATATGCTGACGCAGCCATTCCAAAGACCCTCTCAGGACGGTGCCCACCAGCGAGCAACCTCAGTTCAGCCAACTTTAGTGGATAGTGCCTATCAGCTGAATAGCGTTAACGGTTTCTTTGAAGGAGCCGATGCAACGTCAATCAATTGGCTTGATGGGGCCATCGTTGCACCGCTCTCTGAACTAATGGACATGCCTGAGTATGCGCAGAAGTTGGAGCCAATTATTGCTCAGAAACTGGCAAAAATTGAGGGTGCTGATGAAATCTTTACCGCAATAAACACCGCTGGTTTCTCAGATGTCATGGTTGTATGGGTTGCCGCCGACCAAGTGGTAAAAGAGCCTATATGCATCAATAGAGAATCGCAAGGGAGCGCCATCGCGCATTTGCGTACGCTTGTTGTCGCAGAGAGATATGCAAACCTCACGCTGGTTGAATCTTTTGTGGGGACCCCTGAGGCAACTCGCTGTAACACCAGCGTTACCGAACTTTGGCTAGCCGAAGGCGCGCAGGTCAATCACATTCGTATTCAAGACGAAAGCGCTCAGACCTTTCACATCGCTAAAACTGCCGTTGACCAAGCTGCTAATAGTCAGTATAAGTGCACAGCGATTGACCTAGGTGCTAAGCTATCGCGCCACCACTTAGAGGTGTTTCAGTCTGGACCACAGACAGACACCCATATGTACGGCCTGAGTGCTCTTGGCGATCGTCAGCTAGCCGACACCCATAGCCTGCTGACCATGACTTACCCGCACGGCACAGCAACCCAAATTCAAAAAAATATTGTCGATGACAGAGCCCACGCTGTTTTCAACGGTCGGGTGTTTGTCTCTCAAGCGGCTCAGCATACAGATGCTTCTCAGCTCAACCGCAACCTGATGCTCTCCAGCAAAGCGCGAATCGATACCAAGCCAGAGCTAGATATCGTGGCCGACGATGTGAAATGTGCCCATGGCGCTACCGTTAGTCAGCTTCAGGCCGACGAAGTGTTCTATTTGCAGAGCCGAGGCATCAATGCCGAGCAAGCCCAGCGTCTGCTGCTATACGGATTTGCGATGGAAATTGTAGAGAAAATTTCGCTGGCGCCTTTGCGTGACGCTCTCAGTGAGCGGCTAACTGCCTGGGCTAAGTAGCTTTTTTAGAACTGTCTCCTTTTAACAACTTCTGTTTTTCTTGTTGAATGCTTTTGTTGTCTGCGCTCTCCCCCTACGCCCCTCATGATTGCAACGCCTCCTCCCAAAACACGTCCGCTGTTGGCTGACGAAGTCCGTGCCGATTTTCCGATTCTGGCTCAGCAAGTCAACGGCAAGCCGCTGATTTATTTAGACAACGCAGCGACTTCTCAAAAGCCGCAGGCCGTACTAGATGCGATGGTGCACTATTACCAGGCTGACAATGCCAACGTGCATCGAGGTGTGCATACGCTCAGTGCACGAGCAACCGAAGCCTACGAAGGTGCTCGTGATAAAGTGGCTGCTTTTGTGAACGCCGCCTCGCGCGATGAGATTGTGTTTACCCGCAATGCCAGCGAAGCTATTAACCTGGTGGCCTATGCTTGGGGACTAAGTGCGCTGGGCAAAGGCGATGAAATTGTACTTTCTGTGATGGAGCATCACAGCAACTTGGTGCCTTGGCAGCTGATTGCTCAGCGAACAGGCGCGGTGCTAAAGCATGTGCCGCTGAGCGAAGATCAGTCTTTCGACTTGGACGCATTTACTGCGCTAGTCACTGATAAAACTAAGCTAGTTGCTGTCAATCACATTTCAAATACGCTGGGCTGTATTAACCCGGTACAAGAAATCGTGGCGACCGCTAAAAAGTACGGTGCCAGGGTGTTAATCGATGCCTGCCAAAGCGTGCCTCATATGCCGGTAGATGTGCAGGCGCTGGGCTGTGACTGGCTAGTGGCATCTGGCCATAAAATGTGCGGGCCCACTGGAGCAGGCTTCTTGTACGGCAAGCTAGCTGTGTTGCAGGCTATGCCGCCTTTCCTGGGCGGTGGCGAAATGATTCAGGATGTGTCGCTTTCTAGTGCTACCTACGCCGAGCTGCCTCATAAGTTTGAAGCGGGAACACCTGCAATTGCAGAAGCTGTTGTTCTTGGTGCGGCGGTCGACTATCTCAACGCCGTTGGGATGAATCGCATTGCTGAGTACGAGCATTTTTTGACTGCCGACCTTTACGAAAAAATTAGCGCGGTGCCGCAGGTAAAGCTGTACGGACCGAAGCCTGACGCCAGTGGCAAGGGGAGAGCTGCGATCGCAACTTTCACCGTAGAAGGCGTTCATGCCCAAGATCTATCCACCTTTTTGGACCAATCAGGTGTTGCTATTCGCTCCGGGCATCATTGCACACAGCCACTGCACAAAATTCTAGGTGTAGACTCTACTGCCAGAGCGAGCCTTTACTTTTACAACACGCCTGCCGAGATTGATGCCTTCATCACCGCATTGAAAGAGACTATCGATTTTTTCGGTAATATTTTCGATTGATACGGCGTTTTGGTGCAGGACTGACGTAAAAATTTGCATCAGCGATAGTTTATGCAATCTAAAAGGCATTCTATGGCAATAAGTCGATTTAGCGGACTTTTCTTGTTCAGAAAAAGAGAAAAGCCAGCTCCATAATCGCCCTATTGCTCTGTCAAGTGCGTACCTGTGTCTAGCTCTGACTCACTGCCTGATTCGCCCTCTTCTCAGCTCAGCCCTCAGAAAAAACTCTCTTTGCTGTCTCAGAACTCACCGCTAGCAATGATTGAGTGGGACGCTGACTTTGTTATCGTAGGTTGGAATGCAGCGGCAGCGACACTGTTTAGCTTCTTTGAAGAAGAGGCCTTGGGTCAGCGCATTGATGAGCTCTTACGGCAGCGGCAGATAGCTGACCTGGAAATAGAAGACTGGATGGATTGTTCTCGCTCAGGTGTGCTGCGCGAGCATGTAGGCATTGGTGGGAAAAAGCGATGTCGCTGGTACAACACGCCTTTTATGCACAAAGGGCAACGTGTGAGTACGCTTTCGACCATCATCGACATTACCTGCCAAACAACGCTTTCTAACGAAGAGCTGCGCGCTCAGCTACAGTCGCGAACGCAGATGCTGAAACATACGACTTCGCGGCTCCAGCTAGCGATGAGCGATCGCGCCCAAACTCACGAGGCTCTTCACAAAAGCGAAATTCGCTTCAAGAGTATTGCGGCTAATGTTCCGGCTGTGCTCTATCAGTTCTGTTTACACGCAGATGGGCATTACAGCGTCCCTTATATTAGCGCCGCCTGCGAAGAAGTGTATGAGCTGAGCGCCGAGACCATTCAGCAAGATCCACAGCAGCTATTTAGTTTGATTAATGCCGACGACCGTCTCAGCCTAGAGCTAGGAATGCGCCAGTCTGCAGATAGTTTGGTTTCCTGGAACTCAGAGCATCGTTTTGTTACGCCCAGTGGACGCAGCAAATGGGTGCAAATGGCTTCTAGACCACAGCCTATGGCAGAAGGCAACACGCTATGGTCAGGGATGATTATCGATATTACCGCGCGCAAACAGGCCGAGGCTAATCTACAAAAATCAGAACATCGACTGCGATCGCAAACTAAGCAGCTCAAAGCTACTCTCAAAAAGCTCAAACATGCCCAAGTGAAGCTCGTTCAGAGTGAAAAAATGTCTTCCCTGGGTCAGCTGGTTGCCGGTATCGCCCACGAAATTAACAACCCCGCCAACTTTATCTACGGCAACCTAGAACACATCGGCGGGTATACCCAAGACATGCTCAAGCTGATTCGGCTGTACCAAGCGCACTATCCTACGCCCAACTCCACTATCCAAACACTCACCGATGAACTAGAGCTGGACTATGTTGCCAGCGATTTACCCAAGCTGCTCGATTCACTCAACTCAGGTGTTGAACGAATTCGTACCATTGTGCTGTCACTACGCAACTTTTCTAGATTGGATGAAACGGGCCTTAAGCCCACAGACATCCATGAAGGTTTGGAAAATACGCTGATGCTGCTTGCTAGCCGACTCAACGCTACGATTTCTAGGCCAGCGATTAAGATAGTTAAAGCCTACGAGAAAATTCCTAGTGTTGATTGCTACGCCAGTCAGCTCAATCAGGTGTTTATGAATATTCTACTCAACGCTATCGATTGCATTGACGAAGCCGATGCGCCCTCAGATGCTTCGACACAGCACGACGAACAGCGAGGTGAATTTCAAGATGAACCTCAAACTAAGCCTCAGATTGAGTACATACAGCGCCCGCACCAAATTGTGCTGCAAACCTTTAAAAAGGACGAGCGTGCTGTCATTCAAATTACCAACAGCGGTCCGCCTATTCCTGAAGACATCGCTCAGCGAATGTTCGACCCCTTTTTCACGACCAAATCGGTTGGTAAAGGGACCGGAATGGGATTGGCCATCAGCTATCAAACCATTGTAGATTTGCACAAAGGTGCGCTTGAATACACGCAAACAGCAGAGGGGAAAACCACTTTCATAATCGAAATCCCCATCTCGCAAGTTCCCCCAAGTTGAACGTTTACCCCGTGCTACGGGAATCCTAACGGTATGAAATTAGCACTGGGCATGGTTGCTTTTAAGTAAAAAGAATGTCAATTCTCTCAGAGCAATCTGTTGCGCCATCTGGGCCTAACCAGCCACAGGATGCATCCTCTACTAACCCGACGGCGCTCGGGCAAACAGCTTTGCCAACCAAGCCTCTATCAGAACCTATCTCAGAAACGAGCGACTCTCCGTTGACGGCTCAGACGCCGTCGACTGCTGTAGAGCCTTTGTCGACAGCTGAGCAGCAACAGCGCTTACAGTATGTGTGTCAGCACCCTTCGCTTCACAATGGTGATTTGGCGGTAGCTGCTGCTGTGATTACTCAGGTATCTGCTGAAATTTTGGCTGCTGATAGAGTGAGCCTATGGCTTTACTGTACAGATATCGACTTGGATGAGTCTCTTCAGCTGTGTGATAGCTATGATTTGGCGCTCAAGACCCACACCAGCAGTGGGCAAATTATCGCTGCTGACTATGCTGACTACTTCGAAACGCTACGTCAGCGAGATGGACTAAGCCTTGAGACTAATCGTTCGCTAGAGTTGCTATCTTCTTCTCAGCCGCTACCAACAGATAGCTTGGTGCGAGCCGGCTTGCTGCTTTCTGGTGCTTTTTTAGAATTACCTGTCAGGACTGAGGGAAAAGTAGCGGGCGTACTTTGGTGTGAGCTCGCAAAACCGCACCGCTGGACGGCTTTGCAGCAGGCGAGTGCAGTGGCTATTTCGCTGTTGACTGCGACGGCTGTCGATGCTCAGCAGCGGCTGTCGATGTCGACCACACTGACCCATCAGCGCCGTCAGCTCAAGCGAGAGACGATTGAGCGTGAGCAGGCAGAGCAGGCTTGGCAAGAGAGTCAGCGCTTTATTCAAGGCATTATCGATGCCAGTACCAACATCTTGTACGTCGACAGCTTTTCTGATGGCAGTAATTTTTATATCAACCGCTGGATTCAAAACGTTTTGGGTTACACACCAACGGATGTGCAAAAAATGGGGCCGCGCTACCTAGAGCAGCTGGTGCATGCCGATGAAAAGGCGCTGATGGCGACTGAGCGCAAAAAGCTATCGGCCATTAATGATGGTGAAGTGGTTGAAAATGAGTATCGCTTTCGTCATCGGCAAGGCAATTGGCGCTGGCTGCTGTGCCGTGAAACCGTTTTTCAGCGAGATGAAGACGGACAGCCGACTCAAGTATTTGGAACCGCTACCGATATTACTAAGCGCAAGCATGCCGAAGTCGCGCTCAAGGAATTTAACGAGGAGCTAGAACGCCTAGCTCGAATGGACGGACTAACGCAGGTAGCCAACCGCCGTTCTTTTGATGAGTATTTGGCGCAGGAGTGGGAGAACGTAGGCTCTGGCCGTTCAGCGCTATCGCTGATATTGTGCGATATCGATTACTTTAAGAGCTTTAACGATACCTATGGGCACCAGGCGGGTGACGTTTGCCTGCGTAAGGTGGCAAAGGCAATTGAAAAGGCTGTGAAGCGTAATACTGATTTGGTGGCTCGCTATGGCGGCGAGGAGTTTGCGATTGTGCTGCCGAATACGAATGCGGCGGGCGTAGAGCAGGTAGCCCAAGAGATTCAGCGAGAGATCAGAACGCTATCTATTCCCCATAGTCAGTCGGATGTGAGTGACTGTATTACTTTGAGCCTAGGCATCGCATCGATTACAACGACAGTTAATGCCCATCACGATATGCTGGTAGCCTGCGCGGATCAGGGGCTGTATCAGGCGAAGTATGAAGGACGCGATCGCTATTCCCACGGCGAAATAGAATATCCATAGATACCCGGCTACAAAAGGCCGATGATAGGATGTCGCGACATGAAGACCAATGCTGTCCGTGCCCTAGATACATTGGGCGTAGCATATGAGCTTTTGACCTACGACGTTGATCCAGAGAATTTGCTAGCGACTTCGACCGCCCAAAAGCTGGGATTGCCTGCTGATCAGGTTTTTAAGACGCTAGTGGTGGAAGGTAATCGGCATGGCGTCGCGCTGGCTGTGTTGCCTGGCAGCTACCGGCTAGATCTGAAGGCGCTGGCTCGGCTGAGTGGCGATCGCAAAATAGAAACCGTATCGCTGAAGCAGGTGCAGCCGCTGACCGGCTATATTCGTGGCGGTGTTACAGCGCTGGCCTGTAAAAAGCCCTATCCCGTTTTCGTCGATGAGTGGGCCGGAGTTTATGAGCACATTGCTGTCTCTGCGGGCATGCGCGGGCTGATGATTTGGCTGAAGGTGGGGGACTATATTCGGGCAACTGGGGCCGTAGTGGGGGCAATTGCTACAGAAGAGTGACACTATCACGACAGATTTCTGTCACACAGCCTATCGCTGCACCAAAAACATGTACCCTCGGCCCCTAATGGTGACAATAAATGTAGGATCGTGGGTGGTGTCATCTAGCTTGATACGTAGCCTGGAAATATGGACATCAACTGTTTTGGTATCCGCCGCACTGTTCGCATCGTAACCCCACAAAGACTGAAGAATATCGCCCCGTGAGAAAATATGGCCGGGCTTACTGGCGAGGAGTTCTAGCAGCCGAAACTCGATTTCGGTGAGCCGTAAGTGGTGACTGCCAATGAAGGCTCTGCGGGCGTTGGGGTCGATCTTGAGCTGGCCAAGTTCAATGAGCGATGGTGCAGACTGTGTGTGTCTTTGAGAATCATTTGGAGAAGCACTGTGCTGATGCGTTGATTCTCTGTGTGATCGCCTTGGGGCACGCCGCAAAATAGAGCGAATTCGGGCAATGAGTTCTTTGGTAGAGAATGGTTTGACGATGTAGTCGTTGGCCCCCATTTCTAGGCCGGTTACTCGGTCGGAAGAGCTACCGAGTACGGTGGCTATAATGATCGGCACTTCTGAGATTTCCCTGAGTGCCTGGCAGACTTGAAAGCCGTCTAGTTTAGGCATCAGTACGTCTAAAACAACGAGATCTATAGTTTTAGCAGCGGCTAAAAAAGTGTCGAGGGCTTCCTGTCCATCTGACGCGGTGAGTACGTAATAGCCAGCAGATTTTAGGCTATTAGTGAGGGCTAGTCTGGTGCGCGGATCATCTTCCGCGATAAGAATGGTGTGGCTTGAGTTACTCACTATTTAAATGTCTTTAATAAATTGATTTTGTTTTTTTGAAAAATTGCCTAATGCTGTATCCGGCAAAGGCACTGTGAACAGTTGATTATAAAAATGGCGCACTGACAGCTGTCGAATAGAATGCCGTTAGCAACCACATGTTTTTGAAAAATTGCCAGCAGAACTTTTCCAGCGCTAGCTAATAATCGCCCTGTCGCTTTGCTCGAAGTCTGCTTTAGGGCTCTCTGCCGATAGCCTTAGATAAAGAAACGACCCTGTAGGTGTTGGTTAATTGCAAGTTCCTATAGCTATATAAATCCATAAACGGTCATTAGAACAAGCACGAGTTGAAATTATCAAAGCCCAACGGATGCTTGTTTTCGCTGTGCTGAGGCGATCGCGTTCGATGCCGTCTAAAAATGCTTAACAATTCGATACGAATTTAACGGAATGTTGCGAACGCTCGATTTTGTCTGTTATCTCTGACTACATTTAACGGGAATAGGTTTGATTATTAGGGTGACCAGTAGCTAGCTGTTGCTGGGTGAGTCTGCTTGTGCGCTTTGCTTTGAGTCTATTGCAAGTTCCTTTTTTGTGATGGGTGCGCCGACGATTTGTAGGATTTAGCGGCTCTGAAGAACCATGTATAGGCTTGATTATGAGCGTATTCTTGGTCTAATACTGTCAGCTGAGTTGTGCTTGCGGCGCTGTTTTTGATGCCAATGCTGATAAGGAGCTGGATACTAGGTACTGAGTACTAAAAGCTGCTACTGGGCCGTGTATTTTTCTGCTGTGAAGTGGAAAGGTTTGCTTGCGGCCTAATTTTCGCGTGTCTGATGCTCTAGACTTGTTTGGAGATTGGCCCAAACACTTAAAGGAACGCCCAGGCTTATGCGACTGTCTCAGATGCTTTTTGTCACGCTGCGAGAAGACCCGGCGGAAGCGGAGATTCCTAGTCATAAGCTGCTGCTGCGAGCGGGCTACATGCGTCGTATTTCGAGTGGGCTGTATGCTTATTTGCCGCTGTTACTGCGCGTGCTCAACAAGGTGTCGGCAATTGTGCGCGAGGAGATGGATGCGACGGGTGCGCAAGAATGCTTGTTGCCGCAGTTGCAGCCAGCTGCGCTATGGCAGGAGTCTGGTCGCTGGGATACTTACACCAAGGCTGAGGGGATTATGTTTACCCTGGGCGATCGCAGAAAGCAAGAGCTAGCCCTTGGCCCCACGCACGAAGAAGTGATCACAGCCGTGGCCCGCGATACGATTCGCTCTTACAAGCAATTACCGCTGCATCTGTACCAGATTCAAACTAAGTTTCGCGACGAAATTCGCCCTCGCTTTGGTTTAATGCGAGGCCGCGAGTTCATTATGAAAGACGGCTATTCTTTCCACGCGGATACCGAGAGCCTGAAGCAGACCTACGACGACATGTATCAGGCCTACAGCAACATTTTGCGCCGTACCGGGCTGAAGTTTCGTGCGGTGGATGCGGATTCGGGTGCAATCGGTGGATCTGGGTCTACTGAGTTTATGGTGCTGGCCGAGGCTGGTGAAGACGAAGTGCTGTACACCGAAGACGGGAAGTACGCGGCCAATGTAGAGAAGGCGGTTTCTTTGCCTGTCGATGCAGTTCCTTCACCGTTTGATGCTTACGAAAAGAAGGAGACGCCTGATACCGCGACGATTGCGAAGATGGTGGACTTTCTGGACTGCTCGCCGACGCAGGTGGTGAAAGACGTGCTGTATCAGGTGACGTATGACAACGGTCGCCGAGTGCTGGTGATTGTCAGCATTCGCGCTGACCAGGATGTGAACGAAACGAAGCTCCAAAACGCGCTGACGAATTTGGCGAGCGATTATGAAGCATCGACAGTCATTGCGCTGGTCGTGCCGGATGAAGTCGTGCAAGGACTGTGGGCGACGCAGCCTCTACCGCTGGGATACATTGCGCCTAACTTGTCGGATGACTACATCGGTGATGTGAAGAATTTGGAGCCAAAGTTCTTGCGGATGGTGGATGAGACGGCGGTGGATCTGAAGAACTTTGCTACTGGCTCGAATGAAAAAGGATTTCATGTGGTGGGTGCGAATTGGGGTGAAGAGTTTGATCTGCCGAAGCTAACGGTAGATGTGCGGACTGCGGCGGCGGGCGATCGCGCTGTCCACGACCCAAGTCAAATCATCAAAACCGCACGCGGCATCGAAATTGGTCACATTTTCCAGCTGGGTCACAAATATTCGGAAGCACTGGGTGCGACCTACACCAATGAAGGGGGTAAGGACGTGCCTTTGGAAATGGGTTGCTATGGCGTGGGGGTGTCTCGCCTAGCGCAGGCGGCAGTGGAGCAGTCTTACGACAAGAATGGGATTATTTGGCCGGTTGCGATCGCGCCTTACCATGCCATCGTCGTCGTTCCTAATATTGGCGATGCCGACCAAATGGCCGCTGCTGAAAAGCTGTATGACGAACTGAACGCGGCAGGTGTAGAAACGTTGCTGGATGATCGCAAGGAGCGGGCCGGGGTGAAGTTTAAAGATGCTGAGCTAGTGGGGATTCCGTTCCGGGTAGTGACGGGGCGATCGCTCAAAAATGGCAAGGTAGAGGTTGTGAAAAGAGCCGATGGCGAAGCAGCAGACATGCCGCTAGAAGATGTGGTGAGTACTCTCAAAGGCTGGGTGACGGCCGCTTTGGAAGCATAGGACTGGAGCCGTCTTGATATGGAAGTTGTAACCGTTGTTCTCTCTAGCTTGCTGCTGCTCATTTCACCCGTTGGCATCGTGGTGGACCAGGTCGCTGAAAATGCGATTCGTTCGCAGCTAGCCGGGGCCGAGAGCTTGGACATTCGCATCGACAATGGTCCTTCCTATCAGCTTTTGCAAGGTAAAGTCGATAAAATTCGCATTGCTGGGCGTGGAATTTCGCCGATTGAAGGATTGCGATTGGCCGTTGCTGAACTAGAGACCGATCCAGTTGATTTGGAATTCAATAGCTTGCGCAACGGTGAAGTGGTGCTAGAGGAAGCTTTTCAAGGCGCAGTACATCTGGTGCTCACCGAAGAGGATGTGAATGCGTTTTTGTTGTCGCCTTTTGTGCAGGAGCGGTTGGCGAATATTAATATTGGGTCGCTGAATCCGGCGCAGGCTCGGGAACGCGATCGCTACAAAATTGCGAACCCAACGGTAGATTTTTTGGAAGGCGACCGGTTCAAGCTCAGTGTAGAGCTAGAAGACTTGGTCGAAGGCGGCGGGCTGATGATTGAAGCCGAAACCGGTCTGAATATTGATGATGGTGCTCGGCTGATGTTGGTAGCGCCAACGCTGACGGTGAATGGTGAGGTGGCGGATGAGCGGTTAGTGAATTTGCTGCTGGGTAATTTTAGCGACAGATTGAACTTACAGCAGCTGGAGCAACGTGGTCTCACGGCAAGAGTACTGAACTTATCATCTGTGCAAGACGCTGGTGATTTGGCGCTTTGGGCTCGTGTCGATCCTCGTGCGACGGCTTCTGCTGTCGCAACTGGCGAGTTTAGCCCGATAGAATAAAAGGTGCTTGCGTTTCTTTATCCGGCTAGAGCAATGACCTATGCGCTGACTCGCTATAAAAGCTATCAGGAATATTTAGATGATGAGAGTTTGTCTACTGAGATTAACCATCGCTTGCTCAGCACAGGAGAGTTGATTGAGGTGGCTTCAGAAGATGATATGAACTTACGGATAGCGCTCCGACTACTGCTGAAACTTGCACAGATTGAGGACGGAATTCTCGCTGATAGAGTTCGTAACGGTAACAAGGAATTGCAGGTACGTCCTGTCGGTGATAAGTGGGTGAATCGTATTCCAGATTTGATGGTGATGCAGCCTGAGCATTTAGAGGTTGCTCGGAAGTCAGTTTTAATCGATATGGTGCCGCCTCTATTCGTGGCAGAGGTGGTGAGTCCTGGCAGCGAAAGTACCGTTAATTTCAAACGAGACTATGTCTGGAAAAGAGAGCAGTATGCAGAATTAGGCATTCCTGAGTATTGGATTATTGACCCGCACAGAGAAAAGGTGACGGTACTGTCGTTGGTTGGTGATAGCTACCAAGAGACGGTGTATGTAGGTACTGTGCAGATTGAATCTCAGGTCTTTTCGTCGCTCTCGGTGACCGTTAATGATTTGTTGGTGTGGTAGGCCACGTTGCGAGCCTACGAAAGATTAGATAGTCCCGCTTCGATTTGGCCTTCGGCTTCGTGCGCGATCGCCCTCAACCTATCCACCATCTCCTCACTCACCCCTTCCCAAAGCCCCCGCTGCTTCGCCTCCAGCAGCCGCTCTGCCATATCCCGCAGCGCCCAAGGATTCGACTTTTCTACAAACGCGCGAACTTCCGGGCTGAAGACGTAGGCTTCGGCGACACCAGTGTACATATGATCTTCTACACAGTGAGTCGTCGCATCGTAGGCAAACAGATAATCTACGGTTGCTGCCATCTCAAATGCGCCTTTGTAGCCGTGACGCATCACGCCTTTAATCCATATGTGGTTAACGACGCGGGAGCGGTAGACGCGGGCGATTTCTGAGGCGAGCGATCGCACCTTCGGATTCTCCGGTACCGCATTATCTCCAAAGTAAGTCTTTGGCGCTTCCCCACGCTTCGCCTTTACCGCCGCCGTTAGCCCACCCTGAAACTGATAGTAATCGTCAGAATCAAGCAAGTCGTGCTCGCGATTATCTTGGTTTTGCAGGACGATTTGCATGTTTTCAAGCCGCCCGGAAAAAGACTCTGGTGCGCTGCGTCCGTCTGGCTGGCCGCTTTTGCCGCCAGTGTAGGCATAGCTGCTCCAGTTGATATAGGCGCGGGCTAGGTCGGCGTCGCTTTCCCAGTTTTGGGCTTCGATCAGGCCTTGGAGACCTGCGCCGTATGCACCGGGTTTGGATCCGAAGATTCGGTAGCGCGATCGCTCCAAACTCTCCTCTTTCTCGAGCCCTTGCTGCTGCCAGTAGGTAAAGTCCTTTTGAACCTGCGTAGCCAGTGGATTCTGTTCAGGAGGTTCATCTAATGCGGCAACGGCGGTAACAGCTTGATCAAATAGCGAGATCAGGTTGGGGAAGGCGTCGCGGAAAAAGCCAGAGATGCGTAGAGTGACATCGACTCGGGGGCGACCGAGAAGGGAAAGTGGCAAAATCTCGAAGTCGGTGACTCGGCGGCTGGGGCCATCCCATACCGGGCATACGCCTAGGAGTGCCAGGGCTTCGGCCATGTCGTCGCCGCCTGTGCGCATGGCTGAGGTGCCCCACATCGATAGGCCAAGCGTTTTAGGATATTCGCCTTCTTCTTGGGTGTAGTTTTCGATGAGGATTTCAGCGGCTTTGCGGCCTACGTCCCAGGCGCTTTCTGTAGGAATTGCGCGAATGTCGACTGAATAAAAGTTGCGTCCTGTAGGGAGAACTTCGGGCCGATTTCGAGTGGGTGCACCAGAGGGACCGCTAGGAATGTATTTGCCATCTAGACCCCGAAGAAGGTTTGCGATTTCATCTGATGTTTGATGAAGGTTCGGCAGTAGATTTGTTGTAACCCAGTGCAATACGGACTGTAGGGGCGTCAGCACTGCTGCGCCCTCTGCCTTCGATGTATTTCGCTGAACCGGTACTGATCTATCCTGCTGAATCGGTGCCTTCTTTATGACCCCGTCTATTAGTTCATTCGCATATTTTTCAATTTTTTCGACAACATCACCGTATGTACGGCAATTCTGAAGCTTTGGATGGTTGCCTTCGCAAGGTTTGGCTAGGTCTACCGTGAGGGGATCTATTTCTAGATTCCAAGATTGGGCGATCGCACGGCTCAACCCAATGTGTTGATGGTTTGGATGACGTGCGATCGCCACCACCAAATCCCTCAGCTGCTCTCCGTTTGGACACTGTCCATAGATATGCAGTCCATCACGAATCTGCGCTTCTTTGAGTTCGCATAGGTAGCCGTCGATCTGAGGCAGCCAAGCTTGTAGTTCAGACGGTGTTTGAGATTCTGTCAGATTCAGATCCTGCTGAAGATTTGCACTTTCTAACAAAGCAACGATCTTCGGTCCAATGATTTTGAGCCGAGTGGGGTCAAGATTTTGCGCTTCGTAGTATTCGTCAACGAGGGTTTCGAGCTGCTGCAAAGGGCCGTAGAGTTCGGCTCGGGTCATCGGTGGGGTGAGGTGATCGAGGATAACGGCCCCGGCTCGCCTTTTTGCCTGTGCACCTTCGCCAGGGTCGTTGACAATAAATGGATAAAAATGAGGCATGGGGCCAAAGGCCGCTTCGGGATAGCACGACTGTGAAAGAGCAATGCCTTTACCCGGTAGCCACTCCAAGTTGCCGTGCTTGCCGACGTGCACCATAGCCTGCGCCTTAAAACTTTCGCGTAGCCAATGATAAAAGCCGAGATAGGCATGAGTCGGCTCTAAATCAGGTGCATGGTAGTTCAAGCTGGGGTCGATGTCGTAGCCTCGGCTGGGCTGAATGCCGACGAAAATGTTGCCGAATTGAATGCCAGAGATAGGCAGTGAAATCTCTGACCTCTCATCGTGTAAAGGTGTTTCGGGCGCAAATCTTTGCCATTCGTTATTGGGATGGCCCCATCGATGCTCGATACCCTGCTGTACAGATTTATCGAGCGTCTTAAAGAACGCTTGATAGCTAGTTAAAGGTAGCTGTTGAGCGCTGGGTTTGAGGCCGTAGCCTTCTGGATCGTTGGTGGTGCCTGCGGCGAGCTGGGCCATGAGTTCATCACCCGTTTTAGGTAAATTGGTGACGGTGTAGCCCTGTTGTTTCAATGCCTGCAATATATTGAGGCAGCTCGCAGGTGTATCGAGACCGACACCGTTGGCCATGCGCCCATCTCGATTGGGATAGTTGGCCATGATGAGAGCCACTTTTCGCGAGGCCACTGGAGTGTGTCTGAGCTGAAGCCAACGGGCGGCGAGGTCAGCGACAAATGCGATGCGATCGCTCTCTGGCTCGTACATCACCACGTCTGTTTGCAGATCTTTGGCACCTGAGCCAGTTGTCTGCGTTGCTTTAAAGGACACTGCCCTAGTGATAATTCGGCCATCAACTTCTGGCAGGGCCACATTCATTGCAATATCTCTGGGGGTAAGCCCTTGAGGATGACGTTGCCATTGCTCGCGAGGGCTGCCGCTACAAATCACCTGCAAGACAGGTATATCTAGGATTTGCCACAGATTCTTGGAGTTTTCTTGGGTGCTTTGGCTCAAGCTAGTGATGGCAAAGCTAGTGGTATTGATGATGAGTTTGACAGGTCGACTGGTTTGATTTGAGCTATCAGCGGTGGATCTGGCAGCGGTGGATCTGCACGATGAGCAGTAATCGATGAGCGTTTGCTGAACGTCTGGTGCTTTGAGCGAAGAGACGTAGATGGGGACAGGGGTCAGATTTTTGGCGGTGAGAGCAGTGGCGATCGCATCAATAACTTTGGTATTACCTGCTAGATAGTGCGCTCGGTAGAAAAGAATCCCAACTCGTCCAAGGCTGGGAGATGTGTTTTTATCGGGTGATATTAAGTTTTTTGTTTTTTGTTTAATATCTGTCTTTTCTACGCCTTTAAGAGGAGATCTTTCTGACTTTATTGTTGAGTAATCTTTATCGATGTCACTGTTTGTATTGTTGTTGAGCAAAGACACTGATAAAGATTCTTTATTTGGTCTTAAATTTGTTGTTTTAGATACTTTTATTGACTCGTCTAATAGGACGTTTGTGTCAGATGAAATAGCTACTTTTAGTGATAAGTCTAAACCTGTGTAAATACCTGCTTTGGGAATGATTTGAGGCGAAGATACCGCATATTGGGTTGATAATGCCTGATTACTGGCAAACATCAGTCCATGACATAGATTATGAACGCCACCCTCGGTGAAATATTGCCAGAGGCGATTTACCGCTGTGAGTGGCACTGTAGAGTGACTCATGAGCTCTACGTCCGGTTTGTCGTCTCCTGGAACCACTATTAGTGCCGCGCCAGTGCGTTCTACCGTTTCTTTGACAACTTCTAGCCCGTAAGTCCAGTAGGCTCTGCCGCCCAGTACCCTCAAAATAATCAGCTGTGCGTAGCTCAAAATCTCTTCTGCATAAGTATCTATCGTCAGCTGTTGCTGCAATTGAAGTAAGTTGACGCTACGAATATCGCTAAAGTTATTTGGCAGTAGCTGACTTGCTTGGTTCAGTGCAGCAATATCTGTGTCAGCCGCTGTCAGCAGGACAATCGGAGCTGGTGTTTGCTCGATAAAAACGACGCCTTCTGATTGGGCGTTCCAGCCGCCCGGTGTTGCTGCTAAACGATGCATAAAGAAAAGTGGAAATCTAAAAGAACTATTGGGATAACGGTCAATAAAGAGAAACGAACGTTAGGATTTGGGAAACCAATTGAACATTACAATGCTGCTTAATTTTGTTGACTGACTTGTGGAAAGTGTTATCGTCGCATCGCTTTGTTATTTGGGTGTTTTGACTTGAGCTAATGCCTGCTTTATTACAGTTTTTTGCCAACGCTAACTCTCTTTAACACTAACTATTGTTAAGCATAAGTCACTTGCTCATTGCGATCTTCAACGTTTCTTACTTCAACGGGCGATCGCTTATACAAACCCCTACTTTTGAAAGGGGATTTGTCATATTCCTTTTTAAGCCTATGTCACTGACAGGTTCCTGCTGCGACCGTTTTCCGATCTGTTTATAGATCCGCTCGTTTTTTCTGTTGCTACTAACAAATGCAAACGTCTCAATCTTTTATCGCTACTCAACATGTTTCTTTCGACGCCTATCGGCGCATGAGAGATGCTTTGGTACAGCAAAGCGGCTTGTTTGAGTCGGTAATGACCGAGGCTCAATTTGAGGCACAGTTCTCTGAGCCAGCTTCGGTAGCCCCCATATCAGAAGGCCTTAAGGTTGACGAAAGGTCCAGTAGTGGCAGTAGTGGCAGCGCAGAGGGGCGAGCATCGATCTGCTTTGTTTTGATGCGATCGCCCATTCTCAATGTTTTGCTCACGGCAACACCGCTCACCACTGGCCCAAATCGCCTCGCTTCAAATTCGGACCGGCTTGTTCTCCAAGCTTCTGATGTTAATAGCTCTTCTAATAATCTTAAATCCAACAACGTTGATCCACAGGCTAAAGCCTCTCCAGATCATCACAGTGCTGATAATCTTCACAGTCGTCGGTATGCTCCGTCGCAACGTCTCGCTCAGCAAGACCCATCGGAACAGGCAGATCGCACGGCTGCTCTCATTCGTGCTTCTTTGCTAAAAGCAGCTCAAGGCGCGGCAGGAGGTGCCGCTGAAGGTAGAACCGTTAGCCCCTCTCAATCATCTGATTACGAAGTAAAGCTTAGCTTCGATGAGCAGGCTATTTCGCTGTTTATCGAACGGCTCACGCCAAAGGGCCTGCTGCCTCGTCAGAGCTTGCAGCCGTTGCCGCCCAAAAAATCACCTCAAAGTCGCTCGGACAAAACAGTGGCCGATGCTAAACCCTTAACACAAGAGCACCTCGTCTTATCTTGGACAAAGCAGCTGGCAGTGGCTCCAGACGGCTCGGCCCAAGCCACACTCGACAACCAGCTACAGCAAAGTCTGCTGCTCAATCAGGTGATCACGCGTATCCGTCATAGTCTTGACCTGCCTGCTATTTTGGAGACAACGGTTGCTCAGGTCAGAGAATTTCTATCAGCCGATCGACTAGTGCTGTATCAGTTCGAGCAAATTGAAGCAGTAGACCTCTCATCGCCCTCTTCTACCAAACCCTTTGCGGAAGCTGCCGTTCATGATGAGACTCGCCGTGACGTGACAAGTAAAGATGTTTTGGGTAAAAACGACGCTCGCGACGAGATCGGATCGTCAGAAAACCTGTCAACAACTGATCTGCACACGAATAGCGATGCCATTATTGGCCGATGCACCCACGCCGGTCACATCACCTACGAATCTCGCGTTTCAGAAGCTATTCCATCGGTCCTGAACTTTTCGGAGTCGGCTTGCTTTATGCCGGCGCTCTCGATTCGTTCTCGTTACATCATGGGCCAGCCCGTTGCAGTAGACGATGTCGACAAGCAATATGCCCATGCTGAGTGTCTACTCGACTTCCTCCATCAGGCCCAAGTCAAGTCAAAAATTATTGCGCCTATCATTGTCCAAGACCAGCTGTGGGGATTGCTGATTGCTCACCAGTGCGAAGACTATCGCCACTGGCAAGAGACAGAGGTGATGTTTTTGCAGCATATTGCTGAGCACCTAGCGGTTGCGATTAGCCAGGCGGGCCTGTATCAGCAGCTGCAAAAGCAGACCGTAAGCCTTGAGAGCTGTGTTGTAGAGCGTACTCAAAATCTACACGACGCGCTGCTTGCTGCTGAGTCGGCCAACCTGACAAAAGGCGAGTTTCTCTCAACTATGAGCCATGAGCTCAGAACGCCGTTGACCTACATTATTGGGATGTCGGCGACGCTATTGCGCTGGTCTTTTGGCGAGTTGAGCGATCGCCAAAGAAGCTATCTCAACACGATTAACCACAGTGGCGAGCAGCTGCTCGAAATCATCAACGATATTTTGGACTTTGCCAAAATATCGTCAGGACGTACCTTTCTAGATGTCAGCGAGTTCTCACTGAATGCGCTGGTCCAAGAGATTATGGACCACTTTCAGTCCATTGCCGATAAGCAGGAGGTAACGCTTTCTCTTCGATTTGACACTTCGCCTGAGCAAGATGCCTTTCAGGCAGATACCAAGCGACTAAAGCAGATTCTTTCAAACTTGATACACAATGCTATTAAGTTCACGCCTGCGGGCGGGAATGTGACCCTTCGGGCCAGTCGCGATGGTCAAATGGGTGTGTTCCAAGTGGAGGATACGGGCATCGGAATTCCTGAGTCGCAGCGAGGACTTTTGTTTGAAAAGTTTAAGCAGCTGGAGTCTCCTTTTCAGCGTCAGTATTCGGGAACAGGGCTGGGCTTAGCGATGACAAAGCGCCTGGTAGAGCTACACGGTGGGACGATTCAGGTAAAGTCGACGGTGGGTCAAGGATCGGTATTTTCGGTACGGTTGCCGCTACAAGCAGCGGAACTGACGAGCGATCGCTACCAGGTACCGCTGACAGTGTCAGATTGCTCCAAGCGAATTTTGCTGCTCGAAGCCCAAGAAAATAGCGCGGCAATTATCTGTGACCTGCTAACAGCAGATGGCTATGAGGTCATTTGGCAAGAAGACGTTGAAAAAATGCTCTCTCAGCTAGAGTCCTTGCAGCCTGCGATGCTGATTGCTGATTTGTCCTTGCTCAGCCATGATTTGGACGAAATCAAGAAAGTACAGCTTTCTATTACAGACCTCGGTACCAAGGTGCTGGCTTTGCTGGGCCAGCCGATGTCTCAGTCTTCGCACATTGCGCATCACGACACGCTAGATAAGCCCATTGACCCCAAAATACTGCTGGAGAAAGTTCGTCAGCTGACGCTTCAAGTGATGTGACCCAAAAGAGCAGTGAGTTTGCTGAGGGTATTTCTAGAGGCATTCGCCAAAAACACTTGCCAAAAAACTTGAAAAGACACGAGTTGTTGGCAGCTCAGTAAATGTACTGCCTTGAGGACGTTAAAACGTTGCTGTGTCGCAGACGACACTTTAAGCCTAGGGTGGTCTGTGAAGTGTAAGTATTAGCTAATCAATAGAAATTACTTTCATCAGGGATACTTATTTGATTGCGGCGCGTTCTTACTTGGATGTGTGTTTCGGGGTACATTACCTCAGACGCTCCGCTTGTGTTGGATAAATTCTGTTATTTTCCTCTGTGCTTTTTTCCAGGGGATTACTACCCGCCATCGTTAGAACGATCCTCAGAACTTATTCAGTAGAAATACTTAAGCTCCGTTCCCACACCCTACAATTTTTATCTTCTGTATGAAGCGAACATTTTTTTCCTCGCTACAGTTGTCATTGGCTAATTTTTCTCGGCGAAGGCGCTTTTCCTATGGTGCGCTTTTGCTCACAGGTGGGCTATTTGCCTTTGGTCTTAGTGAAGTTGTCCCATCAAATTTGAGACAGCCTGCTGCTGCTGTTCCAGATGCTCAGCTTGCTAGGGGCAGTGAACCCTGGATGGTGGCTTCTTTCCCAGTTGAAAATTTTCAGGCGTATACTTCGCCTTATGGCTATCGTGGCTCGGGCTTTCACTATGGCATTGATATTGCCGCGCCCACCGGTAGCTACATTCGTAACTGGTGGGAGGGCCGAGTGATCGAAGTGTCTGATGACAGTGCCTGTGGCACTTCTGTCGTAATCCAGTCAGGCGACTGGACTCACGTTTACTGCCATATGCAGGGCTATGTCACAACAGAACGAGGTCGCGATGTTTTTGTCGATGGTTCTGGCGGCTTGCGCATTGTTGAGGGTCAGGATATGTATACAGGCGATCGCATTGGTCGTGTTGGCATGACGGGGCGTACTACGGGCCCTCATCTTCACTGGGGTATGCGCTATCAAGATGACTGGGTTGATCCTGGCTTGGTCTTGCAGGCAATGGCCGACGGTCAGCGCCGCGCTTCTCTGCCTTGATAGTACGAGTTTCTGCAAATAATCGAACCGCTATGATCTCAGTGATATTCTGAGAGCACAGCGGTTTTTCGGTTTTTCTAGGTTTTGTGAACTGCTGCCTTGGTCTGCTGTTTTCGCAATATTTGGGAGAAAGTCACAATGTCAGAGCCTTCTTCAAAGTCGCCTCCATTAGACATGTCACCGGAGGCTTCTCCAGATGCGCCTCAAAAGAATTCCAAAAAGGATATGGCGTCCGTTATTCGAGCCTGGGCGCTGGTTTTGTTAGCCGTCATTGCTGGGGGAACAGTCTTTTTACGAGGCCGACGGTTGGTTGGCAACATCATTCCAGTACCAGCCGATGCTCCCGCTGAAAGCCAACCCAAGCCTTAGGGGCCTGGCACGCTTTGCTCCTAAGGCAGGGACGTTATTTCCTAGCAATTCCTTCTATGAGAAGGCAGTATGAGAAGGCAGTATGAGATGGCACTAATCGCTAGCGCATTTTGACTTCTTCTTTTTCGGTGAGCACAGTGTATTCGCTGACGATGTCGCGAAACTCGTCGCCGTCAATGGTTTCTTTCTCGATGAGGGTGTCCACTAGTCGGTCGACCAAGGTGCGGTTGTCACGCAGTATTTCAATGGCTTTGTCGAGGCTTTGCTCTGCGATCGCCCTGACCTTCTCATCAATCTTCGTAGCCAGCTCATCTGAGTATTCGTGACCGCCACCCATCAGATTACTCTGACCCAAGAATGGCTGAGACCCTTCACTCTCTAACGCAAAAGAGCCCAGCTCCGACATGCCGTAGCGTGTCACCATTTGCCGGGCGATGCGCGTCACCTGCTGAATATCGTTGCTGGCTCCCACAGTGACTTCGTCGTGGCCAAAGATAACCTCTTCTGCCGCCCGTCCGCCGAGCGCCACTACTAGGTAGTCGACAATTTCGCCATAGGAGAGCAGTCCGTCGTCGACCTGCTCTTCTTTGGGTAAGAAGCTTGCAAAGCCACCAACGCCGCCAGAGCGGGGAATGATGGTGACTTTGTTCAGCGGGTTAGCGTGCTTGCACAAGGTGGCCGTGAGCGCATGGCCAACTTCGTGATAGGCCACAAGGCGCTTCTTTTTGCTGTCGAGCAGTGGGGTAAGGCTAAGGCCCATCGTGAGCCGGTCGATGGCGTCGTTGACCTCTAGCATGGTGACCGCGTCTTTACGGCGGCGGGCGGTGAGGATGGCTGCTTCGTTGAGTAGGTTTGCGAGCTGAGCGCCAGAGAACCCTGGAGTGCGCCGGGCGATCTCCTCCATCTTCACATCTTCTGCAATTTTCTTATCTCGTCCATGCACTTCCAAAATACCCAAGCGACCTTTAAACCCAGGTAGATCTACCGTTACCTGCCGGTCAAAGCGACCGGGGCGCAGCAGGGCCGAATCGAGCACATCAGGCCGATTTGTAGCCGCGATAATGATAATGCCGCTATTACCTTCAAAGCCGTCCATCTCCGTCAGCAGTTGGTTTAGCGTTTGCTCGCGTTCGTCGTTACCGCCACCAATGCCGGTGCCTCGCTGACGGCCAACGGCATCGATTTCATCGATAAAGACGATACAAGGTGCGTTTTCTTTAGCTTTTTTGAACAGGTCGCGGACGCGAGACGCACCAACGCCAACGAACATTTCAACGAATTCGGAACCAGAGATGCTGAAGAAAGGCGTGCCGGCTTCACCTGCGATCGCTTTTGCCAGCAAGGTTTTACCCGTTCCAGGTGGGCCTACTAGCAGCACTCCCTTAGGAATGCGCGCACCAATTGCTGTAAACCGCTCAGGGTTTTTTAAGAAGGTAACCACTTCCTGAAGCTCTTCTTTGGCCTCGTCAATTCCCGCTACATCTTCAAACATCACGCCTGTTTTGGCTTCCATTTGAAAACGAGCCTTGGAGCGGCCAAAGCTCATTGCCCCGCCGCCAGAACTCGCCGAACGGCGCACCAGCATTACCATTACAAAAATCGCCAGCATCACCAAAATCCCTGTGGTAACTAAGCTGGTGACAGCTCCTCTATCGGCGTTTTTGCTGACGTCCCAATCGATGTTGTTATTGTTGAGCCGTTCTTGCAAGTCTGCGTTTGCATTACGAGCAAAAACTTTGACTTCGCGAGCTTTGTCCTCCTCGGTATCTGTAATAAGCTTTACTCTGGCAATCCCGTTAATTTCATCGAGTTCTACAGAAGCGACTTCACCGGCGTCAATCTTTTGCAGCAGCCAACCGTAGTCAAATTCTTCTTTGTCTTCGCCTTCTTCCTCTGAACCAGGTAGCGTCTGAGCGATGAGCTCGCTAGTTTTGGATGGTGTGAGCTGAGCAACGGCAGGCGTACTGCCCGATTCAACCGGTGTCGCCGCCGCAGGAGCCTTCCCAACAAGTGCCTGAGTGAGTACCATCGCCGTTGCCAGCGTGCTCACAGAGGCGGTACTCAGCACACGTAAAATACTTCGTTTGAGAGCAGAATGAGAGGGCAACTTTCTCTGTGCGGAAGCCTGAAGGGAGTGGGCTGTAGCGGAAGACATCGGCTGCTGCATGGGAACGGTATTTAAAAAAGGTGATGGGGGAACGATGGAGGAAGGGGAGTCGGTTGTCACAGGTTTAATCATTACTGAGTGTGTCAACCTCGAAAACGATAAGAGTACATAGCTATAACTGGTGCCTAGTCTAACCTTCTCGTTTGATCAGTGACGGGTGAGGATGGCTTTTTTGAAATATTGGCTTTAGCCTACCCGGCTATTGTGTGATTCTGTAAGGCTGTCTATATTATCTCTGTATTTTGGCGTTGTGTGTGAAATAGTAATCGATTGAGGTGAGGTGATGGCAGCGATATCTTTTAGTGTCGTGATTACGACTTACAACCGGCTGACGCTGTTGAAACGGGCAATTCGCTCAGCGCTAACGCAGACAATTTCTTGCCAGATAGTGGTGGTCGACAATGCCTCGACGGATGGAACTGAGCCCTATATGCGTGAGCTCAGCGCCGATAATGAGCGAGTGGTTTACGTGCGAAACGCTTCGAATGCTCAGCATGCCGGGGCTGTCAATGCGGGTGTAGAGGCGGCAAGCGGTGAGTGGATCAAGCTAGTAGACGATGATGACTATCTTGCCGAAAACTGTCTCGAAGTGATGGCTAAGGCGGTCAGTCTGCGGCCTACAGCGGTAATTTGCTCTTGTCAGGCCGCGCAGGTCGATACTGAGAGCGTTGAACTGAGCCGAACACCACCCACTGGTCCTGGCGATATTTTCTATATTCCTCAAATCGATATTCACTACGGCATGTTGCTCGAAGTGGTGCCGTTTGGAACGCCAGTTCAGGTTGCCGTTCGCCGCGATGCTTTCTTAAGCTCGGGTGGCTGGGACTTATCAATGACAAGCTGTGACGATATTGATTCCTGGATTCGTGTCGCTGAGCATGGCGATGCGCTCTTTATCAATCAGTGCTTAGCCTATCGAACGGTGTGGCCCGGAGGCTACGACCAAAAAATTGCGCTTCAGCAGCGCTTGGCTACCAATATGCTGATGAAAGAACGTATCTATCCACGTGTGAATGCTAGGCATCAGTCTGATTTACCGAAGCTGGCTACAATCAACCGGTATTTGCATTTGCATTGGGCAATTGTAGCGCTGAAGCAAAAGCAGCTTAGAACGGTGGCAGCTTTAGGGTTTCCGGCGGCTTTATCACCGGCGGCCTGGCAGCTCTTGCGACAGGCCGTTGCGTTTAGGAAGCAGCAAGCGACTGCTCCTATCGAAAAAACGGTGCTGGCATAGCGTTAATCACTCTAGTGACATCTCCAGTAGTAAGCTATACTGCGAGATCTGCAAACAGTTTTTTGGAGAAATAATGTCTCGATATAGAGGTCCTCGCCTAAGAGTGGTGCGCCGCTTGGGCGACCTGCCGGGTTTAACCCGCAAATCGGCTCGGAAAGCGTATCCCCCTGGACAACATGGTCAGGCTCGGAAAAAGAAATCTGAGTACTGCATCCGTCTAGAAGAGAAGCAAAAGCTTCGGTTCAATTACGGCGTTACCGAGCGCCAGCTCCTCCGCTACGTGAAAAAAGCACGTCGTGCGGGTGGTTCTACAGGACAAGTCATTTTGCAACAGTTGGAAATGCGGTTAGATAACACCTGCTTCCGATTGGGTTTTGGGCCAACTATTCCCTCAGCTCGCCAAGTTGTAAACCATGGCCATATCACGGGCAATGGCCGTGTCGTTAGCATTGCTAGCTATCAGTGCCGTCCTGGTGATGTAATTGGGGTACGCGGTAAAGAAGCTTCCAAGAAGCTCGTGACTGCCAACTTGGAGTTTCCAGGTTTGGCCAACGTTCCAACTCACCTAGATTTCGATAAGGGCAAGCTAGAAGCTAAGGTCAATAGCGTCATTGAACGCGAATGGATCGCCCTGAATGTCAATGAGCTATTGGTGGTCGAGTACTACTCGCGTCAGGCTTAAAGACAAACCAGAACTAAAGGCAATGCCTGGTTCTACTCAAAAGCCCTTCAGTATTTAGCTGAAGGGCTTTTGTCTTATGGTGAATTTGCTTTTGCCCTAAAACAAACAGCACTCCTTTGAATGCCCGCCTGCTGTAAAGGAGCTTCGCTATCGCCTACGCTATGCGAAACGCACTGCTATTGAGCTGCAAATTCTGTCCACCCCCTCGGATCACAGCAATCAACTCATCTTGTTGACCGTTTGGGCTATCGATAAACAGCGCTTGGCCACCGCCTAACCCCCTAGGCGCTGTGCCCAACCGGTAGCTGTGCTTGGAGCTTAGGTGAATACGGTCACCTTCTTGCTGGCTAAAATCGGTGATGACAGCGTAGTCGCCAATCCCCATAGAGGAAGCATTACCATCGTTGTAGAAGGCACCGTTTTTGTTGCCTAAAATGAAGCGATCGCGACCACCACCACCGGACAAAACGTCTTTCTCGTTGATAGAACCCTGCGCGCCGCGCAACAGATCATCACCAGCACCACCCATCAAGCGATCATTGCCTGCCGCACCAAACAGCCGGTCGTTACCGCCACCACCAAAGACCTGATCGTTGCCCCCTCTAGCCCGTATAACATCATTTCCCTCCTTGCCATACAGCTTCTGGCTAGCACGGCTACCCGTCAATCTATCGGCACCGATAGTTCCTTCAATCACCAGATCGTTGTTAGGGGTTGGTCTTAACTTCGGAGTTGGTCTAGGACTTGGGCTTGGGCTTGGGGTCGGTTTAGGACTTGGGCTTGGGGTCGGTCTAGGACTTGGAGTGGGATTAGGACTTGAGGTTTCAATGTTTCCCTTGCCAAATACCTGCGTCCAATAGGTGTTGTAGTTGACGTTACCGGTATCATTTTGCAAGGAGTAGTACCCTATGCCAATTCCGTTGAAGCTAGGATTTAGTATGTTGGCTTTGTGTCCTGGGCTATTAATCCAGCCTTGAACAACAGCCTCGGGTGTTCTTTGCCCCGCCGCAATATTCTCACCAGCAGTTTGATACTGAAATCCGACCGACTTCAACCTATCGCCTAGGCGGTCTCCTTTTTTGCCGGTATGACTGAAGAAATCGTCCTTTGCCATAGACTCAGAGTGCTTATCAGCAGCTTCGTCTAACTTTCTATCGAGAACAAGTGACTTGAGATTATTTTTTCTACGAAAGTCGTTAGTGAGTTTAAGAACTTCTTGTTCAAATGCGCTATTTTGCATCGTTTCTCTGTATACCTACCGTAAAAAACTGTTTCTTGTATTTGGAGATCTTTTGCCCCGTTTACCTGAGGCCTAGTCACAGCAAATCGTCCTATCGCTGACTACGGGTGATAGTCACTGAATAGGAGAGAATAAAAGGATCTCTTTAGATAGAAAGAGGCCCAATGACCTCTAGTGAGAGCGTAATAAGAAATGCTGAGCTGGTTTTCCTTTAAGGCTTTTCGCGAGTGCGAGTGGGGCAATCGTGATTTTCAGAGCTTTGATTTTCAGAGTTCTTTTTTTAGGTGATGTTCTTGCTAAAGGGTAGCTAGTTGGGCTGAATGAACATCGCTTAGTGACCTAATCCCAAATACTCTTGTGAGAGGCCGCGTCCGGAAAAGGTAGTGAAGTTGGGACAGGTTCTAACAAAGTACACAAAATAGCTACATACACTTTGGTCTTTGCCTCAGTGCGCTGCTATATTTGCTCACTAACGTACCTACCCGCCGATTTGTGACATTGTGCGACTGTAGGCACCGGTTACGCCAGATTCACGCATTTTGAAGTTAATATCTGGCTTTTGTTGCACTAAGGTTGCTACTTGTTGGCGGATATCGGCTAGTGCAACGCTACTGCGCAGACTGCTGCGCAAGTCAATTTGGCCCTTTTCATTGAGTAAGCAGGGACGTAGCAAACCGTCAGCGGAGAGGCGCATGCGGTTGCATCTGTCGCAGAAACATTCAGACATTTGACTAATAAATCCGAGTGTCCCTTTTGCGCCGGGGATGCGAAATACATCTGCGGGACCATTCCCGGCTACCGTCCCATTTTCAATGCCCCAGCGCTCAGCAATCTGAGTGCGAATGGTTTCGCTGTCTATCCAGCCTTTGTGGGAGAAGAGTTTGTCGTTGCCGATGGGCATGAATTCGATGAAGCGAATGTGCCAGGCTCTGTTGATGGAGAGGGCTGCGAGGTCAAGGATTTCGTGGTCGTTGATGCCAGGGATGACGACGACGTTGAGTTTAAGGGGGGAGAAGCCAACTGCGTGGGCGGATTGGATGCCTGCCCATACGTCTTGCCAGCGCGATTTTCCCTTTCCGCCAATGATGGTCTTGAAGGTTTCAGCATTGAGTGAATCTAGGCTGATGTTGATGCGGTTTAGGCCTGCGTCGTA
>JBHJIY010000081.1:0-17607 GCA_050042985.1 Phormidesmis sp.
CGCAGTAAACAAAGACGCTTTATTGGCTCGCTATTTGGCGTGATTGCGTCCCTAAGCGCGCTCAGCTTCATGCTAGAGCAAACGTCCTATGAGCGGTACATCACCAGCGAGCGCAACATTGCAGAACGCATGGCCGCCGAAGCAGAACTGCTCGTCACCAAGTCCTCTGCCCAGCAGCGAACTGGCGCACTGCTGGCCCTCAGAGCCTATAGCCTTCTGCAGGACATCGGCGAAGACTCTGCCAGGGTTAATCAGGTGCTTCGCAAAAGCCTAACGGTACTCCCCCAAACCACAACCTTTACCCACAATGGCGCAGTCAACGCGATCGCCTTCAGCCCAGATGGCACCACCATCGCCACGGCCAGCGAAGACTGCTTTGCCAGCCTTTGGAGCGCAGCCACTGGCACGCAGATGCCTCAAAAACTGTTGAATTTTGCACACAAAGGAAAAGTAAATGCGATCGCATTTCACCCCGATGGCACAAAAGTAATGACCGCCAGCGACGACAAAACCGTCAAAGTCTGGGACACCAAAACGGGTGACGAGCTGAACACCATCGAGCATAAAAGCCGCGTACGATTCATCAGCCTCAGCCCTCCGCAATCGGGAACAAATAGCAGTGCCAATAGCGGACGGTGGCTAGCCACGCTCAGCGGCAACAAGCTGCAGGTATTTGAATCGGCAACCGGCAAAGCCATACTAGCGGCCAGCTTACCCAACAATCCAGACAAGCCCACCAGCGCCGTTCGCTTCAGTCCAGACGGCAACCGCTTAGCCGCTGCAGACATCAACGGAAACATCCACATCTGGACAATCAACAATCAACAATCTGTTTTTCAACAAACCATAGGCCAACGCATCAATGAGATCGCCTTCAGCCCCGATGGTAACCACTTAGCCGTCGCCAGCAGTGATGGCAAGCTCCGCGTTATCAACCTCACAACTGGCGCAACAACCCTCTCCAAAACCTACGACAACATCGTTAGAGACGTCACCTTCAGCGCAGATGGTCAGAACATTGCGATCGCCGTTTTCGATGAAACAGCCCGCATCATCAACGCGACAACAGGAGATCAGCTAGTTCGATTCAACCATGAAGACGAAGTGAGAACAGTTGCCTTTAGCCCCGATGGAAAGCGGCTTCTCACCACCAGTCTCGGCGCGTCTGCACAGGTATGGGACATCCACAGCGAAAGCGTCATCGACACCCTTAGCCACGAAAACGCTATCACCGCCGCCAGCTTCAGGCCCACGCGCCCCGCCGAACAAGCCCTCTCTCTCTCAGGCACTAACACACTCACAGACACTAACACAGACACTCAAGCATCAAACAATAACAGCCTTGACAGCTACCAAATCGCAACGGCCAGTAAAGATGGCACCGCTAAAATGTGGGGCACGGCTCCTAGAGTAGATACTCGCCAATTCTCCCATGACGCCACCGTACGCAGCATTGACTTTGGTGCGGCAGACGGCAAATGGATTGTTACGGCTAGCCGTGACGGCACCGTAAAAATTTGGGACACCACTACAGAAGAGGTGATCCAAACATTACACATGACCGCAGGGGCAAAAGCACTCACGCTAGAAGTCAGCTACGACTGTAAGCGAATTGTCACAGTCGGCAGCGATCGCACCGTGCGGCTATGGGATGTAGAACAAGCCAAGTATCTTTTCGAGCACACCCATACCGCAGATATTACCGCCGTAAGCCTCCATCCCGACGGCACCCTGGTTGCCACTGCCAGCAAAGATAAAAAAGCACGGGTCTTCAACGAGAAAGGAGAGATGCTGTCGGCCCTAGCTCACGAAGGGGGCGTTCGATCCGTCAAGTTCGACCCCAAAGGCACTCGCCTAGCCACTGCTAGCTTCGATAAAAAAGCAAGAATATGGGACGTTGAACGCGGCACCCTAGCACTCATCCTAAGGCACAACCATGCCGTAAGCGAAGCTATATTTAGCCCAAACGGTCGATACCTAGCAACCGCCAGTGATAGTAACAAAGCAGCCCTGTGGGATTTGCAAGACGGCTGGGATTTGCAAGACGGCACTGTAGACCAAGAAACGCCAAACGTTCTATCGATACCCACCTTTCAGCCCCGTCATCACAACTGGGTAAACACTGTTCGCTTCAGCCCCGATGGCACTTTGCTGGTCACTGGCAGCCGCGATCGCACTGCCAAGGTGTGGGATTTAGAAGGCAAAGCCCCCCATAGCGGCGGCTTCTGGGACGTCAGCCGTTTCTGGCCTGCAAACAACAACAGTGCGCCCGCCCTCCGAGACACCTTTAACCACAGGCAGGCGGTCAATACTGTCAGATTCGATAGACGAGGCGAGCGCCTTGTCACGGCCAGCGCGGACGGCAGCGCCAGCGTGTGGGATATAGAAAAGGGAGAGCCCATCATTGGCCTGACCCACAAAGCCGAAGTCATGATGGCTAACTTTAGCCCCGATGGCCGCTTAATTGCAACGGCCAGTAAAGATAAAACCGCACAAGTCGGCGGAACCGATACAGAAAAGATTGCAGAACTAGTATGCGATCGCATTGCGGGCAACCCCACTGCCAACGACTGGATTCAATACATGGACCCCATAGACACCCGGCCCGAAAAAGTCCTGTTAGATTACCAGCTTATTTGTGAAGACTTTCCACCCCATCCTTCAGTTGCGCTATACGCCATGGGTCTTGGCGCAGAAGGTCTTAGCCGCCCAGCGCTCAGCCTCTTTAGGCATCTCGCCAACATCTCGCCAAGCGAGTTCGATCTGGCACCGACCACAGCAGGCATTACCCATCGTCCCCAAGAAGCCGCTGCAAAAGCGCAAGCACTATATCTCATCAGCCAGGCCGAAGAAAAAGCCATCTCTGGCAATACTCAAGCTGCAGCAAACTTGTACAGCCAAGCACTAGCAGTCGATGAAACAGCTGATCTTTCCCCCGGCACCGCAGAGCGCAACCAAGATCCTGACGCGATCGCCCAAGTCCTCTCTCAGCAAGCACAAGAGACCGCCATCTTCTCAGATCAAGAAATCGCCTACTCAGAAAACTACGACTACTGGGAAGACGACTACTCCGCTGAAGAAGACTTTCTAGAAGAAGATGCCTTTGAGCTCTACAGCGGCACCATCGAAGACGACTACGGCTTTGAGAGTGAATTTGAGAGTGAATTTGAGAGCGAATTCGATGGCGGGGCTATAGAAGAAGAAAGAGAGAACGATTCCCCAGCACCATCCGAGACAGGGCAGGACATAGAACAGAATGACGAAAGCAGCGACATCACCTCACCAGATAGCGAATCCTATCCTGATAACGGCGTGGGCAACGAAGGCGCTTTCACTGACGATTACCCGGAAGACGAAATTGTTGAAAGCGACCCAGAAATACCACCTTACTTAGAACAACAGCCAAACTATAGCGAAGAACTAATCTACGAGGATTCATCTTATGAAGAACCGCCTTATGAAGAGTTTTCAAATGAAGGCTTCGATGAGGGTTACGATGAAGAATAGCTTTGTTGCACAAATAGGTCGATAGCGGGTGGAATTGTCTGGTGAGGTTTCGCTGCCACGTCATGCCAGCAAGTTGAGTATCACCTTGTCTGTGAGCCAATAGCTTCATAACGGGCTAAGTAAAATAAACGACCACTGATTTTTTGAACCTAGCAGGCAGAGATTCTCTCTAGAGAAAGACCAAGATTTCCCATCCCAAGGAAGTGCCCATCATCGCTGAGGTCACCTTTATTGAGTCGTCGAAAAAGTGGGTAGCGGATGAAAGCCTCTTCCTACATGGCTTATAGGTTATTTCCCTGCGCTATATTCATAAATGTAAACATGCATCAGATTCGGTAATAGAGCACTAGATTCGATAATAGAGCACTAGATTCGATAAAAATTGGTGCAAACTTTCAGAAAATTAGCACTTTGAGTCAACTCAAATCTCAGCGAGCTAATTGAGAAATCCTTACAGGTCAGTAGTTTCAAGGAATGGACGTACGCCGACTCGAACGGCGGACCTCATCGATGTCAACGATGCGCTCTAACCAACTGAGCTATACGTCCTTGTGTTGGCTTCTGAATATACCATAGCGATCTAGATAGTGGCAATACTTGATTGGCGACTGCGCATAGAGAGCCCAAAGTTACTAAAATCAAAGCATTGCAATGGTAGCGGTTGAAGGGTTTATGTATTGGCAGGAAGTGTCTGGCAACTGGTTTTTGGTGCCCGAGCGGCCTAGAGCGATTATTCATTTCCTGGGTGGGGCGTTTGTGGCGGCTGCGCCTCACCTTACCTATCGGTGGCTGCTAGAAGCGCTGTATCAAGAAGGATATGCCGTTATTTCTACGCCGTTTATTAATACGTTTGACCATGGCGCGATCGCCTCTGAAACCCTTATCACTTTCGAGCAAGGCCTCACCTTCCTTTGCAAGCGCCGCCCAGAGCTACAGTCTCTTCCTATCTATGGTCTTGGGCACAGCATGGGCTGCAAAGTACATTTGTTAATCGGTAGCCAATCGGGCATGGCGCGCGCTGGCAATATCTTTATCTCTTTTAATAACTTTCCTGCTCGCAAATCGATTCCTTTGCTAGAACAGTTCACTCAGCTCATCCCAGATTTTCAGCTCGATACTCGCCTAGAATTTGTGCCTAGCCCCGAAGAAACGCTAGCGTTGATCCAGTCGAAATACGCAACGCCCTACAACTTACTCGTCAAGTTTCGCAACGACAGCATCGACCAAACTCGACCTCTAAGCGATGTGCTAGCCGGGCGCTTCCCAAAAACAACAACGGTGCGAATTCTTCAGGGATCGCATACAACGCCCATTGCTCAAGATATTCAGTGGGAGGCCAGCAGCTCGTTTAGCCCTATCGATGCGATTGGACAGTTTGCAAAGCAAGCATTTTATCGCGATATTAAGGCATTGAGGTCTGAAGTGCTTTACTGGCTTGCGGGGGAATAGGCTGTGCTGGCTGGTTTGACTGCTGGCTAGGAATTTCTATCAAAAAGCGGGTACCGCCTTCGGATATTGCCACGCAGCTGATGGAGCCCTTGTGCTTTTTAACGACAATCTCATGACTAATCGAAAGGCCTAGGCCTGTTCCTTTGCCAACGGGCTTAGTGGTAAAGAAAGGGTCAAAGAGTTTCTTGCGGATATCTTTTGGTATGCCTGGGCCGTTATCTGTTATCTGAATGAGGACTGTTTTATTGGCGGCGACTGCTGTACAAATGTGAATGCTTGGTATGGCGACTTCATTCGGCGGTTTGCCACTGGCGTACTCTTCAAGCGCATCAACAGCGTTAACCACAATATTCATAAATACCTGGTTTAATTGGCTGGGGTAGCACTCTACCGGCGGTAAATCGCCACACTCTTTGACAACTTCGACGGCTTGAGCCCCTGCTTTGCCCCAAAGCCTGCTTTGCAAAATGAGTAGGGTGCTGTCAATGCCTTCATGGATATTCACGGCTTTCATTTTGGCTTCATCTAGCCGGGAGAAATTGCGCAATGATAGTACGATTTGCCGAATGCGATCAGCGCCAATTTTTAAAGACTCTAGAAGCTTGTAAGCATCTTCTGTCATAAATTCAACGTCAAGTGTATCCAGATGTTCTTGTAGTTCTTGCTTTGGATTTGGATAGCATTCTTGATAATGTTCTACCAGCCCAATTAAATCTTGAAAGTAGCCATTAGCTGGCTTCAGGTTTCCGTAGATAAAGTTTACGGGGTTGTTGATTTCATGGGCTATGCCTGCCATCATTTAGCCAAGTGAAGACATTTTTTCGCTTTGCACTTAGTGCATTTGCGTTTGCTTTAGGTCCTCCAGAACTGTGCTAAGTTCGGCGGTGCGCTGCTGTACTCGCTGTTCTAGTTCCTGGGTAAGTCGCTGAAGCTGAGATTCTGTTTTGACCTGCTCTTGTACTTTTTCGTTGAGTAGTTCGTTTTTTGGGGCGAGCTGATGGTTTATTTGGTGTAGCCGCAACTGCCTGCCAACGCGGGTGACGACCTCTTCCTGCCGAAAGAGCTTGGTAATGTAGTCTACCGCGCCCAGCTTGAGCCCTTTTACTTTATCTGTTGATTCCGACAAAGCCATCGATTCCTGGCATCATCACGTCTAGCAAGATGAGGTCAGGACGCGCATACTCTGCCTGCTCAATGGCCGTCTCCCCATCCGTGGCAAATAGTGTTGTCTAGCCTTGGTCTTGAATTGATTCGGAGAGAACCGCTAAGTTCGTTGGTGTGTCGTCAACGAGGAGTATTCGAACTGGCTTAGGCGCACCTTCTTTTGGTGCAATGAATAAGGCACTGCGTGTTTGCCACAAAAAGGTTTTGAAGGTAGACCACATGGAGGCTGGCTTGTGCTGATTGCCGTAGGGCAAGTATCGTGCCAGTAGTACGCCCGTGTCTTTTAGGAACCCTATTTTTTGGGGCTATTTTGCGCCTATCTATTTTGTTTTGACCGATTTTTCCTGGTCTACGTTGCTTCGGGGGTGTAGTACTCGTGTGTTGTAAAGGGCAGCGCTGTGACCTGGGCGGGGTTTCCCTCAATGCTAACGGTTAGCCCTTCTCCGCCTGCTTTTGTGCGGATGTAGGCTAGGCCGAAGTTTTCTGTAAAGTTCTGGGTGGACGCGTGAGCGAGACTGGTGACTTTACCGATTTTGGTGCCCTCAGCTGTGATCGTGCTACCTACGGGTACCGGCGTGTTTAGGGTGATGCCCCACAGTCTTTTTTTCACGCCCTGGTAAGTGTTGAGTCTAGCAATCGTTTCTTGACCGATGTAGCAGCCTTTTTCAAAAGAGACGCTTTGCCATAGCCCGGCTTCAAGTGGGTTGTCGTCATCGGTGAGTTCGCTAGCGGGCATGGGGCGGCCCTGCTGAATTCTCAGCTGTTCCCACTGGTCGTTATCGTGGGGGTTGGCACCCGCTTTGCACAGTGCTTGCCATACACTGTCTGCATGTTGCTTTGGCCCCCACAGGGTATAACCTGGGAGCGCCAAGTCACTGCCAACTGCCATGTTAAAAGAGAGTGCTGATTCTGAGCCAGTGCCTGGCTCTGGTTCGGGTAGCGTCATGCTTTGATGAGAGAAGGTTGGCTGGCCGACTAGTGCCTCTGCACCGAGTGAGCGGGCGATTTTATCTGCATTTTCACCGACTACCGTAAAAAGAAAGTTTTCCTGGCTCTCAATGGTGAGCGTCACTTTATCGGAAAAGAAAATGTAGCGGTCCATCCAGTCGTGTAGGGTTTTGCCCATACCAGGCGATACACTTAGCAGCAGCGAATCGGGCAAGGCATACACCGATGCTAGGTCAATGGTGCGCCCTGTAGAAGTGACAAACACTGTGTGACAGCCCTGCCCGGCGCTGAGCTGTTCGATGTTGTTGGTTGTTTGGTTGTGCAGAAAACGAACGCGATCTGCGCCAGTTAGGCGGATGCGATCCCAGTGGGTGCGGTTGAAGACAGCTGGCTGAGCTGTGAGGATGTTGTTGGGTTGAACAAGTGTTGGCATGGCGATGGATTTATGGAGACTTTTTACCTTCAAATATCATAGGAACACCTCTAGCGGGTGCAAGGGTGACCCCTCGTCGTTTTGCTTTTTCGGGGGTTTGGTGCGCGAGGCGGAAGGTGTAGTTGCGCAGTAGGGTGGCGATCGCTAGCTTTTGTTCATATTGGGCCAGTGCTTCGCCGACACATCGACGCGCTCCATTGCCAAAGGGAATAAATTCGTAGGGTGAGAATTTGCGCTCTAGGAATCGTTCGGGGCGGAAGACGGTGGGGTTTGGGAAGATGTCGGGTCTTTGGTGGGTGAGGAAAATGCAGCCGAGGAAGACGGTTTCTGGCTCGAAGTGGTAACCCAGTATATCAACGGGCTCCTGGGCGACACGGGGGAAGGTGAACATAGCTACTGGGGAACGGCGCAGGGTTTCTTTGCAAACGGCGCTGAGGTAGGGTAGCTGAGCGATCTCGCTGGGAGACGCGTTTGGGCTGAGGGCGTCGAGTTCGGCAAGGAGTTTCTCTTTGACGCCGGTATCGCGGTGAATCCAGTACAGGCTCCAAGCGATCGCAGTTGCCGTTGTTTCATGACCTGCTAGCAAGAGGGCTATGAGCTCATCTCGAAGTTCTTGCTTTGTGAGGGCTTCTCCAGCTTCGGTACGCGATGCCATCAGCATAGAGAGAATATCAGTACGGCTAGGGTCTGGGTGCTGAAGCCGGGTATCGATCTCTGCGTACAATAGCTCGTCGAGCTGGCGCTTGAGCTGTAGAAAACGTCCCCAGGGACTCCATGCGCCTAAGTCTTTTTGTAGAGCGTTAAAAAATAGCAACATGGCTGACGCAGGTGAGCCGAAACCGTCAGCGGTCTCTGTCAGAATGTTTAGCATGGTTTGTGACTTAGGCCCATCGGTGAAGCCTAGCACTACCTTAGCAATGGTTTGGAGAGAGATTTGCTGGGTGAGGTCGCGAGCTGCGAAAGGCTGACCAGGAGCCAGGGTGTTGACTTGCTCGTGGGTAAGATCGCAAATAAGCTGGCCGTATACGGTTAGGCGATCGCCGTGAAAGGCAGGGGCCATGAGTTGTCTACGCGTTTTGTGCTGCTCGCCACTAAGCATAATGGCAGACGTATCGCCAATGAGCGGTGAGAGGATGCGGTTGAACTCACCGGGGGCGCTGAATGCTTGGCGATTCTTGGCGGTGGCGGGTACGCGATTCTTTTTCAAAGACGCTACGCGATCGCGGCTCAAAATGTATTGAATCGCTTCGGGGTGGCTCGTGATGACCGTAGGGCCGTCGCCGAATCCGAGAGAGTCTTCTTCAAAGAAATCAGGTGTTTTCGTTTGGGCTCGTTCTAGGTATGTCACTGGGTCTAGAATCCACTCTAGTCGCCGAAATAGGCTAAATCCCTTTGGCTTTTGAAGCTGTTGTTTGGGCTGTTGTGGTGCTTGCTTCTGAGGCTGTTCTGGAGACTGTGTTGGGGGCTGATCGAGAGAATTGATAGTGAAAGACTCCGTCGGTGAATCTGGTTTGTGTAAGGGGCTATCACCTGTGGTGAGGCCGATGCCAACGCATCACTATGCCCCTATGTCGTAAATTTAGCTATCTATCTATTGACGTAATATCAATCGCAGTCACGATTCTCTTCGTCGCCATCGGGCATGATGGTGTGGCAGAAGATAGCGCGGCTACGGTTTACGCCCCGCAGGTTAGCGCCTGTAAGGTCTGCGCCGCTGAAGTTGGCAACGCCGACGACCGCTGCGGTGAGTTCGGTATTGATGAGTTTAGCGTTTTGTAAGTTGGCGTCTTCTAGGTTGGCCTGGGTGAGAATAGCGCCTGAGAGGTCTGCTCCGGTGAGGACTGCGTCTTGGAGGCGAGCACCGTTCATTTCAGCGCCCGAAAGGTTGGCATCGGTGAGGTTGGCCCCCACTAGCTCAGACAGCATGAGGTTGGTGTCGCTGAGGTCTGCGCCGGTGAGGTTGGCGCCGGTGAGCGAGGCGACTTTGAGGTTGGCCATATGTAGCTCAGCGCCAGAGAGGTCGGCGTCGTTGAGGATGCACACGGGGCATTCGTTGTTGGTGAGTAGCATGTCCATGTCGTCTTCGAGGAAAGCCCAGCTGGGGGTTGCGAAGCCAAATACGCCGATGGCCATGACACCTACTGTCATGCAGAGCATTGTGCAGAGTGCGATCAATGATGAGGCGAATTTCCTGATGTTCCCTCTAATTTTTGTGGTGTTTTTCATTCTTTCTTTGGTCAACCCTACAGATAACGGTTATATTGTCCCACATCATCAAAAGCTGTGTGGGCGAGGTTTCTAAGCGTGTTCAATTCTAAGTCACAGGTCATATTTTTATATCTTGTGCTGGGCGTTGTGGTGATGGCGCTGTATACCAATGATCCTTCATGGCAGGGCAGATTAGATGTGCTGCGTGACAGCGTTATTTTGACGTGGACGACGAGCCTGATGAATTTGCTGCTGTTTGGCAATGGACTCGGTCGTTTGTTTGGTATTCGGCCGCGTCAGCCGATTGGGCTGTTGGGGATTCCTTTTTCGCCGCTGTTTCACCGAGACTTTGGTCATTTGCTGGCAAATACGCTGCCGTTTTTGGTGTTGGGTTGGCTGATTTTGGTGCAGGGTGAGCTGGCGAATGCGAGTGACTTTTACACCATTACGGTGACGATTTTGCTGATTGGTGGGTTTGGCACTAGGCTCTTTGGCCGCGAAGCGATACACATGGGAGCGAGCGGATTGATTTTTGGCTATATTGGCTTTTTGCTCATTAGTGGGTATGAGGGGCCAACGCTGCTGACGGTGGGGTTTGCGGCGATTGTGTTTTTGCTATACGGCAATCAGCGGTGGTCGATGCTGCCGAGTTCTAATGACTCGACGATTTCTTGGGAGGGGCATCTGTTTGGGTTTGCCGGGGGGATGGTGGCTGGGACGTATCCGGATTTGCTGCTGACGATTAGTGCTTGGCTAGAGTCGCTGGTGCAATGAGTCGCGTGCTGTCGGCAACTTGTCACAGGACAGATTGTTGCAGGAAAAATTGTCACAGTGAGTGGCACAGTTGGCTGATACTTTGAGCAGTTTGCCGGGATATATTGATTGGAGCTAATACACAGGGTGTGGTAAGCGCTATTCGGCCAGTGCTTCGATAGATTCGATAATTTAGTTGCTTAGCGATGTAGATGGCTGAGCAATTGAGCAAAGCGTTTGTGCGCTGTTTTTACGTTTTGTTTTACGTTTTGACGAAGAAGGGAAATTTCCGATGAAATCTTTGGCATTTAGCGGGCTCTCGGCCCTGGTGATATTAGGGTTTAGCCCGCTGAACATGGCGGCGAGCGCGCAGGTATTTTCTTCGCAGCGCGCGGCCCAAAGCGAGGTATTGCAGGCGACCTACGAGCGTGATGAAACGCTGTATTTAGACCGTGATGGCATTTACGAGTATGATTTGGTGCTGCAGACTGAAGCGACCTTGGGCGGCTTACGGCTGCCGACGGGCACGGTCATCAGAGGTCAGTTTGAACCGGCGGAAGGGGGGCTTGTGTATGTGGCTAATTCAGCGGAGGTAAACAATCGCATTTTCCGCATCGATGCCATTTCTGAGCTAATGCGCGATAACAAGGATCCACGGCAGACTTCTGCGGGGGCGATCGCAACAGACGCTGCCATTGGCGCAGCAGGCGGCTATGTGATTGGTGAAGTGTTCGGTGATGCGGGCTTCTGGGAAGTGGCAGGCGGTGCGGCAGCAGGTGTGCTGGTAGGGAATACGACTGCGCCTTTAGTGGTTGTCATTCGACCAGATCAGGAGATAGCACTGTATTCAAACTAGGCCATAGAATAAGAAGTAACCTAGTAGAGCAGCTTATCGATGGGTAAGCTGCTTTTGTGCTGGAAACCTCGACTGAGGTGAAAGGATGACTGACACACCTGTTTGGCGGGAGGTCTCTAAACAGCTCGTTTCTCTGGCGTATGCTTTCTACATGTAGCCTTCGTTTTGTTTTTTCCGTAGAAATGCAGCTTTAAAAGGTTATAAAGCCTGCCACGATTTTTGGTTTCTTCTGATATGTATAGGAGTTAGAACTCTCAGCTTTTGAAGGATGCTGGATGGGTACGAAGCTCCCGACCCGCAAAATATTGGTGCTGGCGGCGAACCCTAAAGGGACGTCTGAGCTGCGCTTGGATAGGGAAGTGCGGGGGATTCAGCGGAGTTTGCAGCTGGCGCAGGAGCGCGATCGCTTTACCTTCGTTTCAGAGTGGGCGGTGCGTACCCAGGACTTGATGCAGCTGCTGGTGACGCATCAGCCGCATATTGTGCATTTTTTGGGACATGGGAGTGGTGCGGAGGGCTTAGTTCTGGAGGATGGTGGTGGGCGATCGCAGCAGGTGCCCACACAGGCCCTGGCTAAGCTATTTCAGCAGGTGAACAGCGTGGAGTGTGTGCTGCTCAATGCCTGCTATTCCGATGTGCAGGCTAAGGCGATGAGTCAGTTTGTGCCCTTTGTAATTGGGATGAATCGACCGATTGGTGATCCGGCGGCGATTAGCTTTGCGCAAGGGTTCTATACGTCTTTGGGTAGTGGGGGCTCGTATGAAGCGGCCTACGAAATGGGGCGGACGGCGATTGAGCTGGATGGGATTGCTGAGGGGGCAACGCCTGTGTTGCGGGTGCGCAGTGAGAGGAAAGCTGGCACACAGAAAGCTGGCACACAGAAAGCTGGAACCAGAAAGGGACGCACAAAAAAAGACGTCGTAGAGGAAAGCCATTCAAAAAAAAGCGCTACACAGAACAGTGTGCTACCCAAAGCAGAAGCGCCTGCAAAGCGGGTGTTTATTAGCTATCGCAATCAGTCACCGGATAAAGACCTGGCGCAGGCGTTTTATGAGGCATTTTTGGCGGCGGGGCACCATGCTTTTATGGAGGCGGCGATCATTCAGCTGGGGGAGCTGTGGCGGGAGAGAATTAGCACTGAGCTGAGGGAATGCGATTATTTTGTACTGTTGCTCTCTTCGCTGTCGGCAACAAGCGAGATGGTGACGGAAGAGGTAAAGCAGGCCAAAGCCTGGGGCGATGAGCGGCGAGAGCAGGGCGAGCCAGGGCGGCCTGTGATCTTGCCGATACGGGTGCAGTTTCCACTGGATGATTTGCTGAACTATGAGCTGCGCGGCTATTTGCAACAGATTCAGCAGCGGGAGTGGCACACCGAGGCGGATACGGCAGAACTGATAGCCGAACTGCTGGACCTAGTGGCTGATAAAGAGATACTCGTTTCGGCGTCAGCAGAAGCGCCTACGCGCAAGGCAACGGTTGTTGCCAAACCGGAACCATTAATAGAAGAGACTGCGGTCGATAGTGTGGATCGTCCGCCTTTGCCGGTGGCAGAGCCGGAGCTGAAGCGGGAGCCGGGGGGGACGGTGCAGCTGAAGTCGGGGCTGTATGTGGAGCGGCCACCGATAGAAACCGATTGCTTTGCGGAGATTGAGCAGCCGGGGGCGTTGATTCGGATAAAAGCGCCGAGGCAGATGGGAAAGACGTCTTTGATGGCGCGGATTTTGAGCCATGCGCGGGAGCTGGGGTATGAGACGGTGCCGATTAGCTTTCAGCGGGCGGATAGCCAGGTCTTTGATGATTTGGATTTGCTGCTGAAGTGGTTTTGCTCGCAGGTGGGGCGCAGGCTGAAGAAGCTGCAAGATTTGGAAGATTACTGGATGGGGTTTGGCAGTAAGGATAAATGCAATGCGTATTTTGAGGAGTGTTTGCTAGAGGCGCTGGAGATGCCGCTGGTGCTGGCGCTCGATGAGGTGGATTTGGTATTTCCGCACGGGGTGGTGGCGGATGATTTTTTTGCGCTGGTGCGCTCCTGGTATGAGTCGGCGCGCTATGGCGATGTGAGCAGTGAGCTGTGGGAGAAGCTGCGGGTGGTGATTGTTCATTCTACGGAGGTGTATGTGCCGTCGAATATTAATCAGTCGCCGTTTAATGTGGGTAAAAATGTGGAGCTGGCGGAGTTTTCGCCGGAGCAGGTGCAGGATTTGGCGGGGCGCTACGGGCTGAGTGCGAGTGCGAGCTACACGGATGCGCTGATGGCGCTGGTGGGCGGGCACCCGTATTTGACTCGGAAGGCGCTGTATCATTTGCGGCGGGAGGATATGACGGTGGTTGCGCTGGCGGAGATGGCGGCGACAGAGTCGGGGATATACAGTGACCATTTGCGGCGGCATTTGTATGTGCTGAGGGAGTATCCGGCGTTGGCGGAGGCCTTTCGGCAGGTGGTGAGTAAGGGTAAGCCAGTGGAGATTGATGCGGAGGTGTCTTTTAAACTGGAGAGTATGGGGCTAGTGCGGCTGAGTGGGAATGAGGCGTCGCCAAGGTGTGAGGTGTATCGAGAGTATTTTCGAAATCATTTGGAGGGATAAAATGACCTATGTAACGACAGACTATAAGCACATTCAGCTTGATGACAACAGAGTTCCTGTTATTGAAGGCACGACTATGAAGGTGGTAGAGCTGATTGCCTCACACCTTTCCTACGGCTGGAGTCCAGAAGAACTCCATTTTCAATATCCGCATATCGCGCTTGGCAAAATCTATTCGGCGCTGGCCTATTACTGGGATCACCAGGCTGTTCTTGACGATGACATGAAACAGCGACTAGAAAAAGTCAAAACACTCCAGCAGCAGACGCCAAATTCTCGCATCGCCCAGGGCCTTAGAGAACGAGGCATAATTTCTTGAATATTGCTATACCGCTTTAGGCCACTTACGGGACTACGAAATAGAGCAGAAAAGTATCTAAATTTGTGACAGAAGGATAAGTGGAGGAGATAGCAAATGAATACAGCTCCAAAATATCAATACGTTACGGGCGGCGCGCTGCGGCAGGATGCGCCGACTTATGTGACGCGGCAGGCGGATGCGGAGCTGTATTCGGCGCTGAAAGCGGGTGATTATTGCTACGTCTTTAACTCGCGGCAGATGGGAAAGTCGAGTCTGCGGGTGCGGGTGATGCAGCGGCTAAAAGCAGAGGGGATGGCCTGCGGGGTGGTTGAGGTTTCTAGCATTGTGGGCGAGGGGATGACCTCGGAGCAGTGGTATTTGGGGATTATTCGGCGGCTGAGTCGGAGTTTGGGGCTGAAGGTGAAGGTGTTGGATTGGTGGCGAGAGCGGGAGGGGCTGTCGCCGATTCAGCGGTTTAGTGAGTTTGTTGAAGATGTGTTGTTGACTTCAACAGAGCAGCCGATTGTTGTTTTTATTGATGAGATTGACAGTCTGTTTCAGTTTGATTTTAACGATGACTTTTTTGCATTGATTCGGTCTTTTTATCAGGAGCGGGCGGAGCAGGAGAGATATCGGCGGCTGAGCTTTGTGCTGCTGGGGGTGGCGACGCCGGAGGATTTGATTCGGGATAAGCAGCGGACGTCTTTTAATATTGGCGGGCGGTTTATTAACCTGAAGGGGTTTCAGGCAGATGAGGTGGGGCCGCTGGCGGCGGGGCTGGCGACTCAGTCGGCAGATGCGGCGGCGGTGTTGAAGGCGGTGTTGGGCTGGACGAATGGGCAGCCGTTTTTGACGCAGCGGTTGTGTCAACTGATTGCGGAGTCGAGTTTTGATATTGCGGTGGGGAGTGAGGCTGCGCTGGTGGAGCAGTTGGTGCGTAGCCGTGTCATCGAAAATTGGGAAGCGCAGGATGAATCTGTTCATTTAAAAACGATACGAGACCGACTGCTAGCAAACGAAACGCGCTCAGGACGGTTGCTGGGACTGTATCAGCGCATATTGCAGCAGGGAGAAGTACCTGCGGATGGCAGTGATGAACAGATTGAACTGCGGCTATCAGGACTGATACGGGAAGAAGAGAATCAGCTACGGGTGGCGAATTCGATATATGCGGTGGTATTTCATCAGAAATGGATTGATGAGGTGCTAACGAAGCTGCGCCCCTACGGAGTGACAATGGCAGCGTGGCTCGCATCTGAGCGACAGGATGAGTCGCGGTTGCTGCGGGGGCAGGCGTTGCGGGATGCGTTGATATGGGCGAATGAGAGTCGGAGTTTGGCGGATGAAGATCGGCTCTTCTTGTCGGCGAGTCAGGAGCGGGAGCAGGCGGATACGCTGACGCAGTTGGATGCGGAGGCAGAGGCAAATCGGATTTTGAGTGAGGCGAGAGGGCGAGCAGAAGCGGAGTTGGCGGCGGCGAATAAACAGCTGGCTGTGACCCAGACAGAAACGGAGACGCTCGTGAAACAAGGGCGTAGAACGCAGCGAAGAACCTCATTAGTTGCGAGTTCTGCATTTATCATAGCAGCGCTAGCAACACCCTGGGGAATTTTTCAAGGTGTGAAGGCGACTACTGCTCGGAACGAGGTAGAAGAAGCTTCGGCTGAGATGGAGAAAGCACAGTCAGCAACTAAAGCCGCAGAATCTGCCAGAGAGAAAGCTGCGAAGGAAGCTGAGGCTGCAAAAGAAGATGTGGCTTTAGCTGAACAAGAGAGAGAGGAAATAGAGAGAGAGTCACAGCGAAGAATTGAATCGTCAAAAAGCGAAACAGAGCAGGCTGAAAGGCAGGCAAAAGATGCTAAAGAGCAAACTAAAGTAGCGCGAACTGCAACTCGACAGGCGCAACAAGAAAAGCAGCGAGCGCAGAAAGAAGCTCAAGAAGCTGAGGTTTTAGCTAGACAATCACAAAAGGATGCAACAGTAGCACAGGAACAAGTAGAGCAGGCTCGATCTCAAGCTCTGTTGGCCGAGCAAGCAAGTAATGAAGCAGCAATAGCTCTACAAGTTGCTGAAGAAGAAATTGAAAGCGCAAACCAAAAAATAGAAGACGCTAGCAGTCAATCTAATAGAGCGTTAGAAGATCTAGAACGTGCTCAAGTAGAACTGCAAGAGACCTTAAATGAAAAAGAGATTCTGCAACGATCATTAGAATCCGTGAGGGCTGAGATTAATGAAACTCTGGCAGTGATAAATGAAGTTGACGCTGCAATCAGTCACGCAATATCGGAAGATACCACTGAACAGTCTTTTGTTTTTGCTCAGGTTGACATCTCAAAGTGGGAGTCTAGTCAAGAAAGCTTGAGGAGTATTTCTAATACTCTTGGTATAGGAAATCCGCTAGTATCACTTAGCGATTCGACAGCTCATGCATCTTTGAACTTCACTGCCTCGCTTGAATCAAAAATTGCAAACAGCTTTATCTCGATATATCAAGGATTCCTATCAAGAGAGCTTGAAGGAAGTTCTCTTGAAGCCAGCGAAGTAATAGAAAGAGCTCGTGCGTTGGAAGCTCATCTTCTAAGGATTGCGCAGCGTAGCCAATTGCGAGATAACCAGAGCTCTTCTTCTATTCAGTTTTTCGGCGGAGAGGAAGTAGAGCTAATAATTTCAAACAACGAATCTTTCCCAATATATTGTACTGTGCTAGTCGTTGATGCTTCGGGAGAGATCTCTCTCTCATTTCCAGCTCGCACGGCTGAGCATCGCACCAATATCAACAGGATCGAACAACAGACTGAGAAAAAAATAGAATTACGGGCAGTTGAACCTTTTGGAGATGCGAAAGTCTTTGTAATAGGTACTAATTTCTCATTCGATGCTGAAACTTGGATACGGCCCTTCGTTTTATCTCAAGAAGATAGTTTTTTCGTTCCCTCTGAAGACATTGATGGCTTAATTGAGGAAGCTATACTTGAATTAAAAAAATCTCCTGCTAGATCTGAAAATGATATAGTAGACGTTGTTGAAATATCTGCAAGCATAATTGGCAACACTCCGGGTAGAATTGCGCGATAAGGGATGCGCATGTTAATAATATTCGGCTCTCCAGGAATTAGTATGCTGAAGTAGCAATACGATACTGCTGAACGATGGTTCCCTTACTGACCCAGCTACTAGGCCTAACGGGCGTTGATGTTGAATCGTACGAAGACTTGGGCAATGCGCTGATTCTATCGGTTGAACGGCACGAGGAATCAGCGACTGTCCGCGCTGCGATACGCTCAGTACACACTTACATCAGAACCACAGCATTCGGGTTCGCGACTTACCCATCAGTCATTATCGCAAAACATGGCTGGACGTGAATCGCCGCCAGTTCAAATGCCATGAGTGTGGCAAACCG
>JBHJIY010000082.1:0-21973 GCA_050042985.1 Phormidesmis sp.
GACTTTGGCAAACAGGTATTGCTTACGCTTCTGCGAAGAGGTCTTCACCTTCTTGCGTGACAGGGAAGCTAGCAACATCAGTAGGAGACTTGCCCATGGCCATCATTTTTTTGGCTGCGCCGGGGAGGGGAATACCGACAAAGGTTTCGACCCATTCCACGTTTTTGCCGGTGCACATTTCAAATTTGGAGCCGTGGAAGGGGCAGGTGAGGATACCGTTTTCTAGCTTGCCTTTGCTCATGGGGAGGCCGAGGTGGGGGCATTTGTTGGCGATCGCACAATACCCATCACCTACTTTAGCCGCAAGAATCGTTTGGCCATTTGCCGTTGTCTTCGAGACTTTATCAGTACTGATGTCAGATGCGGCTGCAATTTTTACCTTTGTCATAGTCAAAGAGCCCTGTGTTATGAGAAATATTAAAAAACGATTTTCCAATAATACATGGCGCTAGCAGATCACAAACAATTGTATGAACATGCGTAACGTGCCGAAATCTATGCCGACGCCTCAAACGTAGTGACTTTTGTTGTCTGTTCATCTTGCTTGCTCAAGCGATCGCGCTGGCAAGGCCTACTAATACAACAATTCTTTGACCTATCGCCAGTAAGAATATCAATATCGGGATCAGGCGTAGCTTACAGCAGGCCAAATCGTCGCTTGAGCAACCATCTAAACCACTGGGCGGGTAGCCATTGCTTGAGCCAGGGTAGCCACAGACTCGTCATTCCTATTCGAATAACGGCGGGCGGATGAGGCTGTAGTATGCTAGCTACTAGCTGCGTAGCGAACTGTTTTGTGGGGGTAGCGCCTACTTGAGAAAGTGTGGTTCTTTCCTGAATTGCTTTCTCGTAGGGTACATACCAAGATTCAGCTTTCATGACGCCTGCTAGGGCTTGCTGGGCCGCCGTGCCAATATTTGAGCAGATGGCCCCTGGCTGCACAGTGACAACAGTAATGCCAAAAGGAGAAAGTTCTAATCGTAGGGCTTCGGAAAGGCTATGCAAAGCGGCTTTTGAAGCGCAGTAAGCGCCCGCAAATGGGGTGGTGACAATGCCAGAGATGCTGCCAATGTTGACGATAATGCCTGACTGCTGGCGTTTCATGATGGGAGCGGCCTGCTGTGTGATCGCCATAGCCGAGAAAACATTAGTCTGAAACTGCGCTTTCAATTTCTCTGAGCTGAGATCCATTAATGGGCCAAACTGCCCATAGCCAGCGTTGTTTATCAGTATGTCTAGTCGGTGATGGTCAGTGAGAAGGGTATCGATGACTCGTGCGATCGCTACTGAATCATTAACATCTAGCGCCAGCGTACTCATGCCAGCAGATTTTAACTCATCTAATGTTTTAGGGTCGCGAGCCGTGGCGACAACTTTGCAGCCTTGATGGTGAAAGGCCCAGCAAAGTGCTTCGCCAATGCCTGAAGAACAACCGGTGATAAGGACAACTTTTTCGGCCATATTAATGAGGTGCAGCGTCGGGTGTTTCTCAAAGAATAAGATACTTCTTTTGCTTTGGTCTCTGCGATACCATCGAATGAGATCAAAACGTATTGAAACAGTGACCCATGTATGTGGACTGCTATCAGACTGCTATCAGACAGTGGCAATTGATGTTAGGACGATCATTGCCGCAGCCGCTGCTTCAGCTAGGGGAACGGGCAATTGAGCTGAGTTCTGTGGTGCAGCTGCTCATGATTGCTTTGGTGACAGTCTTTTTCTCTTTTGGGCTAAAGCAGTTTTTGTCACTTTACTTGCTGAAGCGGTTGGGTCTACAGCAGGGATCTCGCGAATCTATTGCGACAATTACAAGCTATGCGTTGGGAGTGCTGCTGTGCATTGTACTTTTGCAGGCTGCTGGTATTAATTTGGCATCGCTAGCTGTGTTGGCAGGTAGCTTGGGCATTGGTATTGGCTTTGGCTTGCAGGAGATTATTAAGAACTTTACGAGCGGGCTGACGCTACTGGTTGAGCGCAAGCTAAAGGTAGGAGATTTTATCGAACTCAATGAGCTGAGTGGCTATATTGCGGAGATTTCTTTACGCTCTACGGTGATTAGGACGCTGACGAAAAAGCATATTGTGGTGCCCAACAGTGAATTGATTAGCAATCAGGTGATCAACTGGACGTATGCCAACACCAAGGGCTGGGTGCCGATCGTGACTAAAGTGACCCATGAGAGCGATCCACTGCTGGTGATTGAAGTGCTGATGGATTCTGCCTATTTGGAAGAGACGGTTTTGCTCGAGTATCCGCCGGAGGTGCATTTTACAAATATTGGAGAGAATTCGCTGGACTTTAAGCTTTGGGTGTGGATCGATCGGGTAGATCAAAAGTTTAGAACGGAGAGTTCGCTAAATTTTATTATTTTGCAGAATTTGAAGCAGCACGGTATTCGCTTAGCGGCTCCTCGGATGGATGTGTGGAATCGTAACCCGAATGTGGTGATTGCTTCTGATGTAAAGGACTATCCTCAGAGCGCGGCGCTGCAAAGGTCTCGCGAAGGTTCTTTAGAGGCCCTCTCAAAGCCAGTGGCTGTGCGAGACTTACTCAAGCAGCTATCGGTTTTTAAGAACTGTAGTGAAATAGAACTGCGTAAACTGGTAGAGATTGGTCACCGTAGGCGTTTGAACCCTACTGAAATTCTTTACCGAGAAGGCGACAAGGGAGATGCTTTTTATATCATTTTGACTGGAGCTGTGAGCTACACGCTAGAGAAATTAGAGCAGCCGACCGTGCTGCGTGCTGGCCAGTTTGTCGGTGAGTTTTCGCTCATGCTTAATGTCCCTCGTACAGTGACGATTAAGGCGATAGAAGACTCGACTCTGTTCGTGCTGAGTCCGCAAGGTTTTAAGAAACTGCTGCGAGATCAGCCTCATTTGTACAATGTAATTGTAGAAGAGATGGCGCGACACGAAGAAGAGCTATCGCAGCAGGGACGGCAGCTTAGAACAATGGGTTTAATAAATTCGGATGAATATAACCAAAGCCCAGTGGAGTGGATTCGGAAACGGTTGGAGGGGTTATTTGGCTTGTAGTGAAGGTGTAGCGTTGTTGATTGCTCTTTGCAACACGAGATTTGTAATGCGAGCTCAGTCGTTATTAGACAAAAAAGGAATTTTTTCTGCGATGGGATCTGGAGTCGGCGTATCTGTTAGCCGTGCCCAATACTCGCTCAAAAAGTGAATCTGCCTAAGACCTACGACTAGATTAAACCCAGGAACAACGATCCACCAGGAAACCAACGGTGGATTCCAGCCTTGTGCCACATATAGCCGGTTGATCTCTCGGTACAGCCGGAACTGCACGATGTAAATCCATAGTACGCCTAGGAAGGAGAAACGGGCGAACCCTGCTGGAACATCTGGATCGAATGCGGCTAGCAGTAGCGGCAGTGCAATTCCTAGCACAAAAGGAATAATGCACACTGCGCCAGACCAAACCCTTTCTCCATGAGCCTTCAGCTCATCTTGAATTTTCCACTTGTAATAGCCGTAGTACAGTAGCCCTGTGGCAACCGATAGCAAAATTACCCGTGTCATGGGTCTTGGCGTTCCCACTGAGGCGTTGAGGGATTTATCGATGTCGGGCGCAATTACGGTCATGGTCAGTAAAGAGGGAGATGATACAAAACTTAAACTATTGTAATTGTAAGGTATTTTGCCTGGGTGTTAGTAATCAAGCCCTAGAAGGACGATGCTCCTCTAAAACTACAAAAGAGGAGCATGTAGGACTGTTGACGTTGTTTCAGTTAGCTCGCTTACAACAGGTGATGTTCTTTGTGTGGCAAGAGGCAGGACGCTTCTTCATCCTTTTCTCTGGCTGCTCTCACCTGCTCTTTGGCTGCAACTACGCTCACCATTGCAATCTGTACGAATGCCGGTCGATAGGTAGCATCATGCAGGGCCAGTACCAGCGAGGCACAAACCGTAAGGCTAGCTGTTATTGCCCAAGGATATGACCGATTGTGTGAGCTGGGGTGGATATCTTTTTCTGTCTGTTTCATAGTTGTTGTGAATGCTTCTCTGTGGATTTTTTGTAGCGTGTTGGCGTATCAGTTGGTGTGTCTGGAGCCTTTGAAATGTTTGCTAACATCTCGATACTAAACAGTTTATTTTTGACCAACACCCCTTTCAAAATAGGACGGAGCGAAGTCTCTCCTAACTTAAATAGGGCGACAATGGGGTGACTTATTCTCTAGTAAAAAAAGATCGATAAAATCGGTATCAAAAGACACTGCTATTACGCTAAAGGCCTAACAAATGAATGGCGTATGACTTTAGGCACCTATCAAGAAATAGGTGCCTAAAGTCATGAATTCAGCCATCTTTAAGGAACGGGGGCTACGATAAGTGAGACGTGAACAACTGTTGTCCGGTCCAGGAGGCTATTCCCCTTATGGATAGCGTCGATAGCTTATTTCCTGAAGCAAAAGAACGATGGAGGCTCAATGATTTATATAAAGCGCTAGGTCAGGTTAAGGGGGGTGAAAAGCGTCCTAATTTGAATGCTACGGAGAAAGCGCTGCTGAGAGGTTTACTATGCTTAGTCCACCCTGGTGATATTGCGATCGCACTGAACTGGAAGCCCAGCAGCGTGAAGACCGAACTCTCTACTACCATTTATCAGTATGTCAAAGTTTTTACCGGTCACGTGACGCAGAGAATTCGTTGGCACGATGTGGCGGAATGGCTAGAAGCCGCAGGTTACAAGCTGCCGCACTCCTCTTCGCAAGGGGCTACACCCTCGCCCACCACAGAAAATCTGTTCACCGGAATTTCTCAACGAAACGAGTTCATTGCAGCTGCAGATATCATTCATCTAGTCGAACAACAGATTTTAGAAAGCCGGTTTTCACGCTCAGCCGATGTTATTTCTCGCGCCTCTTTCAAAAAGATTCAGGATGTAGGAGACACCTACTTTACTAAAAATGACTATGCCAGTGCAATGGACGTATACACCACTCTGATTAGGCAGTACGCCGTTGAATATCCAGGCATTCTATTAAAGATTGCTCAAATTTATAGTTGCACAGCCTGTTATAAAGATTCTGTTATGTTGACTTATTTTGCTCTCAATTATATTAAAGAGAACGCCGCTAAAGGAAAGCTCTATCATCTGTTGGCGATCGCATTCGATGAACTCTGTCGCCGCAACCCAAATCCAGGGATTCTACGGCAGGCCCTTAATTTTTACAGAGAAGCCAGCGAGCTATCTGAACAGCTAAACGTAGTTGTTCTATGGAATAAGTTTGACCTAATTGTCAACTTTATTAGTACTAATCAAATGCGTCACGCTCGGCATATCAATATGGCCAAAATAGCTTGGATAGAATTTAGAAACGCAACCGTTCATGAAACCTCAAATTTTCAAGACTATGTTCAAGAAATTCTTGCAGACATTAGAACAGTTATCGCCGAAGGCGTTGAAGATCCCTGGCTCTCTGGTGAGCTTGACCAGTTTTGTAACCAGTTTCAGAAATACTAGCTAAGTGTTGGTTTCGCTCACCAGTACATCGGCCCACATTCACATAGGTTCTAAAAAACATGAGATCTAACATTCTAGCTGTCTTAATTGTAAGTATTTCAGTGGTTGCGTTTGAGCTGGCTGATAGCAGCCACTACACTCAAGCGGACCCTGCAATTACAATCGCACGCATAAATGAAACCCCCAACCGTCATGATGCTAGTGGCCACAAGAATATTTGAAGGCTTTAAGATAGCTGCATTGGGCTTAGTCCTGCTAAGCTGCGACCCAACCCTAGGTTTGTTTTTTGTAGGCTGCCCAGCCGCCGATGTCGGAGATATCGGGATAGCCATTCTCTTCGATTAGCTTTTTGGGGTATAGCATTGCGATCGCTTTTCCACCATCCGCTAGCTCTACTTCTTCTGGATACATATCCGGCGGCTCTGTTGAGACCAAATACTCATATTGTTTTGGTGTTAGCTGATAGATTTCTCCCGGAATAGAGATGCCATTTTCCTCGGTGGCATAAATGCCAGGATGCCAGCCGTCTTTGACCGCGTGCAGCCGATACTTTGGTGCGGTTTTTGCTGCTTTGATAAAAGTTGCTGACTGTAGATTTTTATGGTCGGGCTGGCCTTTGAGTGCTGAGCCACAGATAAAAACAAATTTTGGCTGAGTAGGGTCGGGCATTTAGCGGGGCCTCGGCTTGAAAGTGGAACGTGAAAGTTCTATGAAATCTGGAGCGACTAAGGCTCTGTGAAATCTAGAGCTGAAATCTAGAGCTGAAATCTGAAGCTACTAGAGAAGTATTACCAGAAATGGGGCCTGTGATCTTGAACGGGCTAAGAAAGTTGATGATGAATGAATTCAATTCGCTAGAACCGCTACATTTTATGTCATCGTTGCTCTGTATAAAGAAAATTGCCCACAAAAAATTGTATGTAAATAACTGTACAAAGAAGACTGAAATACGATTGTGCCTGCCCTTATGTTTGCTGTTACCGTCGTGGATATAGGCCACGAATCTTAGGCTATGACTCTAGAAAACGCACAGCCGTCGCGGATCGTTTCTCATCCTAAGTCTCAGCAGTCAGCTTTCTCTGCTGCGCGATCTCTAGAGCCCGAAACTGCTACCGCACCTTCTGCCGAACTAACTGGCGAAGCGGCAGGTGTTTCTCTCCGCTCAGTAACCAAAAAATACGGCGCATTCACCGCGATTGAAAATGTCACGCTCGATATTCCAGCTGGGGCGTACTGTTGCTTGCTAGGGCCTAGTGGCTGCGGTAAAACCACCGCCCTGCGGATGATTGCTGGCCATGAAGCGGTTACCTCCGGTGAGATTTACATTGCCGATAAGCCGGTGACTAGCCTGCCGCCTGCCAAGCGAAACACAGCCATGATGTTTCAAAACTATGCGCTGTTTCCCCACAAAACGATTTGGCAGAACGTGGCGTTCGGTTTAAAAATGCAGCGTGTGCCGAAAGCGGAGCGATCGCAGCGGGTGGGCGAGATTTTGGAACTGGTCGGCCTGAGCCATACGGCTGAGCGTCGCCCAGATATGCTCAGCGGCGGGCAGCAGCAGCGAGTTGCCCTAGCTAGGGCGTTGGTGACTCGGCCTCAGGTACTCATGCTCGATGAGCCGCTGAGTGCGCTTGACGAAAATCTGCGGGTGAGAATGCGCGGTGAGCTGCGGAAAATTCAGCAGCAGTTCGGGCTAACTTTTATTCAGGTGACCCATCACGTAGAAGAGGCCTTTTCTCTGTCGGATCAGGTGGTGGTGATGAATCACGGCCATATTGATCAGGTGGCGACACCGACGGCACTGTTCAATACGCCTGCTTCTCAATTTGTGGCTAAGTTTATTGGCGACAACAATATCTTTCAGGGCAAGGTAATAGAGACTGTTGAAAACGCCTCAGAACTAGATTCTATTGAGCTGGCCGTAGAAGGCGTGGGTTCTTTGTTTTGTCAGGGAACCGCAACATTAAAAGGGTCAGAAGCTGCCTGCTCGGTGCGTCCAGATTTGATGCAGCTGGTGCCAGCTTCTGCCGTGGAAGGTGATTCGAGAGCGTCTACTCGGCCCAACCAAGTGCTGGTACGCGTGACCGATGTAGAAATGACGGGATATGTCACTCGCGTCATGCTGAGCCTGGAGGCGACGGGCCAAGTGCTGCTGTACAAGAGTCGTACAACAGACTGGATGCAGGCAGATATTACAGTGGGCGATCGCCTCGGCGCAACGTGGACAGCTGAAGACTGTGTATTTTTGCCTTATTAGGGTTACGCCCTAGCCTCGAATACCTTTTGTATGAACTTTATTCAAATAAATGTAAGGAAAAACAACAGACTTTCACGGTGATGTTCTGCTGCGTTGTTTAATAAGCTATCTCGTTAGCATGTGCAGCCTCTAATTGGCGCTTGCCGGTTTTTTCCTGCTTTGGTTTTTTCCTATTTTTGTACAGTGGCATACCAAACGATGGGTTCAAGGAAGCTAGGGTAAAGGGCAATGTGCGGCTAGCATGCTCGCCGGTAATATCAGTTGTCTAGAATAGTTGGAAACATGCCTAAGTTTACTCGTCGTCGCTTGATTCAGACAGGTCTTGCTACGGGTGCGGCCCTTGCGACTGCGCGCTGTGGTGCGCAAACAGAAGCGCCAGAAGGGACGCCGAACAACCCTGCCCCTGGTCCTGAGGTGAACACCAACAGTATTAAGGATGTGACGCTGCGCTTTATTGGTACGGGCGTAGCGCAGATCAACGATATTCGAGATAAAGCCCAAGAAGATTTGGGCTTTAAAATAGAACTAAAGGCCCTCAGCACCGAAGAGAACAATCAAATTGCCATCACTCAGCCTGGGCAATACGACATGTTCGACGGGGAGTATTTTAGTCTACCGCTGGTTATTCCTTCTGGAAACCTACAGGCTATTGATGTCAAAAGAATCAAAAGCTTTGATAAAATTGCGTCCTTTTTCACCACGGGTAAGTTTAACGGCTTGCCAGTAGAAAATGCTCAGGGTACTGCGCCAATCAAGGTAATGTATCTCAAAGATAAAGACTCGCAGGAGTTTTCGGCTACGCCGACCGACTGGGCTACGCTCATTCCTTTCCAATACAATGCCGATACATTAGGCTACCGGCCAGATTTGGTCACCAAAGAGATTACGAGCTGGGCCGATTTGTTTGATCCAGCCTTTAGTGGAAAGACGTCCATTCTCGATATTCCTTCGATTGGCATTATGGATGCGGCCCTCGTCGTGGAGTCTGCTGGGCTGATGACCTTTGGCGACAAGGGAAATATGACGAAGGCCGAGATTGATCAGATTACGCAAATCTTGATCGATAAGAAGAAAGAAGGGCAGTTTAGAGCGTTTTGGAAGACGTTTGATGAGTCGGTGAATCTGATGTCTTCGGGTGAGGTGATTTTGCAGTCGATGTGGTCGCCAGCGGTAACCGCCGTGAAAGCGCAGGGAATCGAATGTGTGTACGCACCGCTGAAAGAGGGCTACCGAGCCTGGGGTGGCGGCATTGGGATGTCGGCAGCGATGGAAGGGCCGAAGCTAGATGCGGCCTATGCCTATATGGATTGGCTGCTCGACGGCTGGGTAGGTGCGTTTTTAGGTCGCCAGGGCTATTACAGTGCGGTGCCAGAGAATGCGAAGAAGTTTATGTCTGCCGAAGAGTGGGACTTTTGGTATGAGGGTAAGCCGGCGGCAGTGGATATGGTGGATCCCTTTGGGACCACGCTAGAGAAGGCGGGGGCCGTGCGTGACGGCGGTTCGTTTGAAGAGCGTATGGGCAATGTTGTTGTGTGGAACTCAACGATGGATGAGCAGGTGTATTTGGTGCAGAAGTGGAATGAGTTTATTGCAGCGTAGCTAGCACTTGTTACTCATGTACAAAGCCTGGAAAACCTTCCAACCCTATTTATTAGCGACTCCCCAAACGCTCATTTTCTTGATGTTCTTGGTGTTTCCTATCACCATGATTTTCATCGTGAGCTTTTGGGAGTTCAATGGCTATGCGATGACGCCAGCATTCTCTTTTGCTAACTACGTGAATGTTTTTAGCTCTAAGGTTTCGCTGTCTACCTATCTCAATACGTTCAAATATGTGGTGTTGGTGTGGAGTGCTTGTGTGGCGATCGCACTTCCCATCGCCTATTATCTCGCCTTTTGCATTGAGCGCGACAGCGTTCGCATTTTGCTATTTCTCATCTGCACGATTCCTTTTTGGACCTCGAACATCATCCGTATGATTTCTTGGATTCCGCTGCTAGGGAGAGGAGGCTTAGTCAATCAGGCGCTGCTGACTGTAGGCCTAGTACAGGAGCCCGTGGAATGGCTGCTGTACTCTGACTTTGCCATTGTGCTAGGCATGGTGCATCTGTTCAATTTTTTTATGATTGCGCCTGTGTTCAACAGTATGATGCGGATTGATCGATCGCTGATTACGGCAGCGCGAGATATGGGGGCGTCTGGCTTTGAGGTGCTAAAAGAGATTATCCTGCCGTTAACCGCACCGGGCCTAGCGATTGGGACTATTTTTGTGGTGACGCTCACAATGGGTGAATACGTGACTGTGCGGCTGATGGGGGGTGGGCAGTCTGCTTCTGTTGGCAAGCTGATCAGTACGCAAATTGGCAGTTTGCAGTATCCGCTGGCAGCGGCGAATGCGGTAATACTGCTGCTGATTACGCTGGTGCTGGTAGCGGGAATTTTGCGCGTGGTTGATATTCGCAAGGAGCTGTAGCGGCAGAACAATGGCAAAGCGAATTCTCACGGTCTTTTTTGGCTTATTTCTTCTGTTCCTGTACGGGCCAATGTTTGGGATATTTATTCTCTCCTTGCAGGGGCCGGACGGGGCGCTGACGTTCCCGGTGCGGAGCTTTGGCTTTTACTGGCTGGGCAATGTGTTTCAAGAGCAGCGGGTAGGGAGCTTTGTTGAGTCTTTTCAGCGGTCGTTTTGGCTGGGGCTGTTGGTGGTTGCGATCGCGCTGTTTATCAGCGTGCTGGGCAGCATGGCCTTCCGCGCTCGGTTCAAAGGCTCGCAGGCACTGGTCTATCTTACTATTTCTAGCCTCGTGGTTCCTGGCGTGCTGATCTCCTTGGGCATTGGCATTACCTTTCAAGTACTAAAGATCCAAACCAACTGGTTCTCCTCCGGGCTGGGTGCGCATTTAACCTGGACTGTACCGTTTGCTTTTTTGATCATGCTTGGTGTGTTCAACCGGTTTAATCCCTTTTATGAGGAAGCCGCTCGTGACCTAGGTGCGAACGATATCGCTACGTTCAAGGAAGTTGTTTTTCCGCTCATTGCGCCTAGCCTGATTGGGGTGGCGCTGCTGGGGTTTACGCTCTCTTACGACGAATTTATCCGTACATCGCTGGTGTCGGGGCAGTACAATACGCTGCCGTTGGAGATTTTTGGGATGACAACAAATGTCACGTCTCCAGCGCTGTACGCACTGGGAACGCTCACGACGCTGTTTTCTGTCACACTGATTGCGCTTGGGTTCGGGGCCTACCGATGGCTCTCGCGATAGTACTGTGTACCGATGACACTTAGCCATTAAGCTAGCTTAATGGCGGTGCAGACCTGTTGCTCGATATAGCTTTTGCGTTGTCTGGTAGGGGAATACATTCTGTTTCACCTTCTACTGCATCAAAGCGTTGCGATGACGATGGGTCTGTCTCAAATGCTTTCCAGTCTGTTTTTGCCTGTTCAATTCGCTCTGGCTTACTAGAAACGAAGTTCCAGTATTTGGTGCGATTTCCCATCGCCGTACCGCCAATTACCATACATTCAGCGGCACTATCAGCGCTGATTTCTACTGCCGTATCTGGGTCTATCACAGCGAGCCGATACTGTTCTAGCGTGTTTCCATTGATAGAAATTCCAGGCGTAATGCTATAAATAGCCCGTTCAAACTTTTCTGTGGATGCGTTTTTGGCTGATACCGCAGGCAGCTGAAAACGCCCTCCTGATGTGAGTGACAGCGACAAATAAAGCGTAGGAGAGAATGTTTTTACCGGTGACGTGTAGGATTGAAACTCTCCGGCGATGAGCGTAGCAGCGGTGCCGGTTTCGGTCCATTGAGGGAGGTTGGCCGCTGGGTAATGAGAGAAGCTAGGGTCAATTTCTTCGTGACTCTCAGGTAGCGCTATCCAGGTTTGGATAGCGTGCAGTGTCGCTTCAGATTCTCGGAAATCGTTGGGCGATCGCTCTGAATGCACGACACCTTTTCCGGCTGTCATCCAGTTTACTTCGCCAGGCACAATCTCTTGAACAATGCCTAAGCTGTCGCGATGCAGCAAGCTGCCTTCGAGCAGGTAGGTCACGGTTGCCAGGTTGATATGAGGATGCGGCCGGACATCTACCCCTTCTCCAGGTGGAAAAACGGCAGGGCCCAAATGGTCAAAAAAGATAAAGGGGCCGACCATTGTGCGACTCTCCTGAGGCAGGCTCCTCTGTACGCTGAAGCCGCCCAGGTCATGCTTTTCAGGAATAATCAGCTGCTCAACAGTCATGGATATGCCCGCCGTTACGGCTCAACGTTCGAATACGGGTACCAGTGTATCTTGCCCTGCTGATAATCGAGGGGGTATTCGGCTGGCCTAAGCTGTGGGCCTAATGGTGACGCCAGATTCAGCGCGGATTTTGCTGTGCTGTAAGCGCTTGACGATGCCCATGCCGAGTCGGGTGTTGATGCCGATGCCGCAGTAGCCTGTAAAGTCGGTGAGGGCGTTGATGCGTTTAGTGATGAGGGGGTCGCCGCTGCCACCGATGCGAAAGCTAATGTGCCCAGTGCAGCCCGTCAGCGTTTGGAAGGAGTTGCGGAGTACGGTTTGAACAGGCTGAGTTTGGATATCGAACGCGACGGGGACGATGTCGCTGGTGAGGCTGGGGGCAAACGCTAGGCCGCTATATCGGTTCCAGTACTTTCTAAGCGGCTGAAAGACAGCGTCGGCAGTGGGCAACGGTGTGATGGTTTCACCGATGTTGAAAGCGGCTGGTGTAATAAATTGCAGATGAATGTTGCGCTCTTGCGCTGAGGCTTGCTCGTACAGGTCACGGTAGCTACAGCTAGAGGCCCATTTCGTACTGGGCGTCTCCAAAAAAACGTGCTCGATTTTTACGCTGGCTGAGCCTAGAGGAAAAATCTCGTTAGAGAGCTGGCTCCACAAAAACACAAGGTGATCGAACAGGGCGTCGTCTAAAAAAGAAATTCGCCACCAGCACTTTGCTTTGGCTTCGAGGATGGCCGTGTGGGCGTATTGGAGAAAGCTTATGTTACCTGCGGCGTTGGTATGGAACTTGCGGGCGGGCTTTGCTTTACCGAACTGCTCTGAAGATGCGTCAGGGTTAGGAATAGAGATAGGCATAGAGCCAGACACAGAGCCAGATATAGAGCCGGGCTGAATGGCACTGAGGGTGTATGAGCAATTTTTTTTGTCGCGTCTTAGCACATGGCCTAGCTCCGGATCGACAGTGTCTACCAGTGTGAAAAACAATTGTTGAAGGGCGTGTCCCTGTAAATGTTTGCTCAAAACCGTGGACTGGGTTTCTAAGCTGAGTACAAGACTTTGAGGCATGGGTTCAGCGCCAAATAAAAAGGCCTATAAATAATTGCAGCGAGAGAATTGTGACGATTTGGGATGGTTTCTAGGGGGAACTAATAAGACGTTAAATAGACGGAACTAAAACAGAAAGACAGAAAGGTAAGAGAAAAGTGTGAGAAAAATCGTGACTTCATCAAAACTTTAAGGATGTTTGATAAACTCCGCTGAATTTGTCTTAGCTTGGCGCTGACTATGAAGTCATTACGAGTGAGAAACCTGATGCTAAGTACAGGAGGCTATAGTTAGCCCGAGGAAATGTGGTAATCCCTTAAGAGACAGCTTGTGGTAGGAGTGCTCTCGGATGATTCTATGGCTGATATGGCCAGTAGCTGCGGTGCTGCTTTTTCTTAGCGTTTGGATTGTGCTGCCGCCGCCGAACTTTTTTTGGCTGCCGCTGGCGGTGGGTGCGCCGGAGGTTAGCCCGTGGTTGGGGTTTGTGGGTGCGATCGCACTCTTCCTCTCAATTCTCGCCTATCGCAGTAGCCCGTCTCTATCGTCTCGCAGCCTAATCACTGCACTGCTCATTTCTCTTTTTCTCAGCAGTCTGCCGTTACTCCAATCGCCCATCGCCATTGCAAAAGCGAATCAGTCTATGACGGCAGCATTTGGCGAATCAAGCATTGCTGCAAATTCACGCGCTGCCTCTTTTGCGCCGTTTAATGGTCTCAACTTTGTTCGTGGCTTTTCTACGCAAGACGTTCGTCATATAGATCGGGTTCAGTTTGCCGCGCCAGATGGGCAGCCACTGTTCTTGCAGGTATATCAGCCAGCTGCAGCTGGAACGTACCCGGCAGTGGTAATGCTGTATGGCGGTGGATGGAGCCACGGCGATTCGTCGGAGAATGAGGCGTTTGGGCGATTTTTGGCGGCGCGAGGATATGTCGTTGTTGCGCTAGAGTATCGGCTAACGCCCGAGTATCGATTTCCAACGCAGCTAGCAGATGTGAAGAGCGGGTTGGCGTTTGTGCGTCAGCGAGCTGCTGAGTACGAGATAGATCCAGAACGCCTTGCGCTCGTGGGCTGGTCGGCGGGGGCGCAGCTGGCAATGCTGACGGGTTTTCAGGGCGAACTAGGCGTTAAGAGCCTCGTGGATTTTTATGGGCCGGTAGATTTGGCCGCAGGCTATGCCAATCCGCCCGTGCCCGATCCGTTAGATGTGCAGCAGGTATTGCTGGCGTTTTTGGGCGGGCCACCGAGTGAATTGCCAGCGGCCTACGCTGAGGCCTCACCGATTACCTACGTGAAGTCAGCCAATCCAAATGCGCTGCCGCCTACGCTGTTAGTTTACGGTGGAAAAGACAAGATTGTAGAGGCGAAGTACGGTAAGTTTTTATACGAGCAGCTGCTGAAATCTGGAAATACGGCGGTATGGGTACGCATTCCTTGGGCTGAGCATGCGTTTGATAAAGTCTTCAATGGGGTGAGTAATCAAATGGCGCTGCATTTTGTGGAGAGATTTCTAGTGCAAACGCTGTTTTAAGGGCCGTAAGAATTGCAAGAGCTGTAGGGGCGTGGCATGCTACGCTCCATACGAGAAACATAGCTATTAGGAACACATTATGTTTGTGAATGTCTCCTAAGTCTCTTCGGTTTTTATTATGCGGCCCGATTGTTTAATTAGACCTAATCCAACAATACCGAGAAGCACGATCGCACCCACCCAAGCCCAACTCACAAACAGCCCCCAATCAATTCCCTGAACTTCTCGATCCACCAGCCAAATTCCCAGTAGCGTAAAGCTACTAAACGTCACTTGTACTGCGCCTAATGCTTTCATCTCAGCAGCCGTTGCCCAGCGAGAAAGCAGCGCGGAGCCTACAGCACCGGTCAAAAAGATAGAACTATACAGCTGAGCATGAAACACATCCAAAGGCCACAGCCATCCGCTACCTGCTGGCACTGGGAAAAACAACAAACTCAAGCCGTACGCGCCTAAAATACCGGCCTGAATACCCAAACCCACCGCCCACGGCGTCGGTAAACGCCGTAACCCTAGAAAGTTATGCTCTCTAAAATAGCCTAAGTAATAGGTCGCTCCTATGCAGTCCACCAGATACAGCCAGAACCAAATATCTGTTGCCCGCCTTCCTGCATTGAACTGCTGAAGCTGCAAACACGACACCAATAACACAACAGTCGTAAACACCCACATCATTGAAACTACTAGCCGTGTCAGTGCTACCCGCCTAGATAAAACCAGGCTAGCCAAGCCGACTAATGCTGTGAGATAAATCGCGCCTAAAAATCGGGTGTTGTAAGGCTTTAGTGGCCAAAGCCAACGAGACTGAGCGAGCTCAGGGAAACAAAACAGTGTGCCACCGACTACGATTAACAGCACGATGGAAACGGCTGCTAGTGTCAAGAGAATGGGTGGTAGTGCGGTTGAGTGTGGTTGAGATTGGTTGGGATAGGACAATTGATTTTCATTACTATTTTTTGGTCGAGAAGCTTGTGTAGGTTGTTTTATGTGTAAGTTATCCATTTTGAGTAGAAGTATTGTTTTTGAGCCCTTAAAGGACTTTTCAGTTGCGTTCTTCGGTAGGAAATAATGGTGTCATAAGGTGATTGACTAGGTTACTTTTTGGGTGAGCTTAGGGCTGTCAACAGCAGTAGCCACCAGGGTACATGCAAATTAGGAATAAGCCTGGCGTAGGGTTGAAGCTTGGGTAGGCCTGCGGGGAGTAGGAATTTGAGCGATCGCAACGAGCCTGGACACTTACCATTCTCATCTACAACACCATATCGGGCAGCAAGTTCAGCCACAATTTGGAGTTTTCCGGTTAGATTAATCAGATTTGGCTCAGCCAAAAGATTTGTAATCACGCGTCCTGTAAAAATGGGCGTTTCCCAGTTGAACCGGGTGCTCATCATGTCCATTTGAGGATCTGAGGTGTCCTTGGCTTTCGCTTCTTCGACAAATTCTGAGATGTGCTCAGTGCCAACGATGCCGGGCCATAGGGCAATGGAGGTGACGTTGTAGGGTTTGAGTTCTGCTGCCATTTCGGCGGCGAGGCGATCGCATGCAGACTTCCCCGTTCCATAAGCGACACCAAATATAGGAGAGAGCCCGCCCCAAGAAGAAATCGTGACAATTAGCCCTTGCTCACGAGGGACCATCATCTGAGCGGCCAATCTGCTAGCGACGTAGTGACTGCGCAATCCCACATGATTACAGGCGTCCCATAGGCTAGCATCGGCCTCCCAAAAGGATTTTCCTTGCTGGTTGCGAAGGGCGCGAACACCGCCGTATACGTTGTTAACGAGTAGATCTAGCTGGCCATTTTGTTCTGTTTTAATCCGTTCAAAAAGTTGTTCTACCTGTTCGTCGTTGCTGTGGTCGACCTGGCAGGGAATGCAGGTGCCTGCTGAGTTTTTTGTGAGGGATTGGGTTTCGGCTAAGCTGCCAGAAACCGCGTCGGTGAGGCTTTTATCGTCGCTATTAAGGCTGCGGCCTGTGATGTATACGGTGGCTCCGGCTTGGGTGAGTGCGATCGCAATTCCTTTCCCAATGCCTCGGGTGGCTCCAGTTACCAGCGCCACCTTGCCTTTTAAGGATTCAGCAGAACCCATCTGCTGCTGAGCGGGTTGTCTTTGTGGAGTCGTCATTTTGAAGCCCTATTGCTGTGACTGTGCGTTGACGGCACCTAGTTGCTCTAGCGTGGATAGTTCAGACTCGGTTAGCCCACTGATGCCTGTAATGTTCATTCCCTCGTAGGGCTCTTTGTTCTTGAGCGTATTCACACAGGTGCCTGTTTTTGTCTCCCATAGCCTGATTGTTTTATCGTCACTGCCACTGACGACCTGTTTTCCATCTGGGCTAAAGGCCACAGACCAGACGCTATTGGTGTGTCCTGTGAGTGTGTGCTTTAGCTTGCCATTTTTTGCCGACCAAAGTCTTACGGTATGGTCAGCGCTGCCGCTCGCAATCCATTGCCCATCCGGACTGACCGCCACAGCCATCACCCAGTTTTCGTGCCCGGTCAGCACCTGTTGGCACTCTCCTGTCGCCACATCCCAAATTCTGATGGTTTGATCACTGCTGCTGCTGACCAAAAAGTCTCCTGTGGGCGAAAAGGCGATGCACCAAAGTCCGCTGGTGTGGCCCGTCCAGGTTTCTGTACACTCACCTGTATCGAGGTTCCACAGCTTGATGGTGCGATCATAAGAACCACTGGCTAAAATATTTTTCGTGGGGTGAAAAGCAACAGAACAAACCCAGTGCTGATGTTCTGTCAGTGTGCGCACACACTTGCCGCTACGCACATCCCACAGTTTTATCGTTTGGTCAGCGCTGCCGCTGGCGATGGTTTCTCCTTTAGGGGCGAAAGCGACCGACCATATTGATTTGCTGTGTCCAGATAAGCTGCGACGCCTGCGACTGTCTGCTAGCTGCCACAGGTAAACATTGCCGTCTTCATTACCGCTAGCCAACAGCTTGCCATCAGGGCTAAAGGCCACAGACCAAATGGCGTTTTGAGCGCCTGCCAAGGTTTCTGAAGGTGTGCCAGAGGGCATGTCCCAAAGATGAACGAGGCGATCGCCCTGCCCACTGGCCAGCGACTTGCCATCGGGGCTAAAGGCCACAGACCATACCCAGTTACTGCTACCTTGCAATGTTTTTAGGCATTGACCACGGCGCAGTCCCCACAGCCGCATTGTTCTATCTTCACTGCCGCTTGCCAGGTAGTCACCATCGGCGCTAAAAGCCACAGACCATACCCAGTTGCTGTGCCCTGCTAATACTTTCAAGCACTGCTGCGCGCCGTCTGCAATGTTCCACACGCGCACCGTTTGGTCGGCGCTACCGCTAGCGAGCGATCGCCCATCGGGGCTAACGGCCACCATCCATACCCAGTTGCTGTGCCCGGTTAAAGTCTGCTGGCACTCGCCTGTTTCCATATCCCACAGGCGCACCGTTTGGTCGGCGCTGCCGCTGGCAAGCGATCGCCCATCCGGACTAAAAGCAATAGACCATACCCCGTGCTCATGTCCCACAATCGTCTGCACACAGTCGCCTGTTGCCGCATCCCAGCACTTAATGGTTCTATCAGCACTGCCACTGACAAAGCTCTGCCCATCCGGGCTGAATGCTACAGACCAAATCCCATGCCGATGCCCTTCCAATGTTTGCAGGCATTCTCCAGTGCTCACGTCCCATAGCTTAATGGTTCTATCTGCGCTGCCACTCACCAGCCGTATTCCATCCGGGCTAAACGCTACAGACATCACCCAATTGCTATGTCCTTCCAATGTTTGCAGGCATTCTCCACTACTCACGTCCCATAGCTTAATGGTTCTATCTGCACTGCCACTCACCAGCTGCGTTCCGTCTGGGCTAAACGCTACCGAACACACCCAGTTTTCGTGCCCCTGAAAGGTGGAAATATGAGACTTGATATCGCCTGCGGCTGCCGAAAGGCTGGTTTGCCACAGCCAAATCTCACTATTGGTATCGCCAGTGGCCAGCACATCTCCTTCTGGGTTAAATGCCATTGTCCGAATGCTGCCAAATGGCTGGTTAAACACAGACCGTGAGAGATCTGAGTTTTCAAAATTCACATTGTATAGGTTCAATCCCTGAAGATAGGCCTGCCAAATAGTTAGATTGGAAAAATCATAACCTGTCAGGTCTACTTTGAGATGGCGCAAAAGCGTGAGCACATTGCCGCCAACGTAGCCACCGCTCATATCACTTTCACGTGTGGCATCCAGCGTGAAAGTGAGTGCGGCTGCTAGGGTGTCTGTCGAAGCGTAGTCTTCTCGCAGGGTTTCTACAACCGGTGATAAAATCAGTCGCACTTGAGCCTGACGGATGTAGTCTCTTGTATCTGCTTTTACCAGCGCATAGCGCCTTAGAGCGTCTGACTTAGGGCCTGATTGAAGATCTTGTTCTGGATGACTAATTTCCTGACAAATTTGAGTAATCAGCTCGCCGGTAAAATAGTCCATAATCACTGCCTGCTGAGTGATTTGAGATCGATCTCTTTCCAGCAAAGAGCGACGTTCTAAAGAGTCAATCGCCTGTAAAACTTTGTTCAAAGGGACTGTTTTTACCAAGTCGGCTTGCAGCGTTTGCCACGCAACCGGCTCTCGGTTGATAGCCAGCCAGTACATAATGTCTTTTTCCAGCGGTGTCAGGCGCTTAATCTGTCTTACTAGCAGCTGCTTAATATCACCAAAGATCAAAGAATCTTCCTGTGAAAGGGCTAAAAAGCTAGAGAGGCTGCCGTCGAAGTAATCTCTTACCGCAGCAGCGATTACTTTAAGCGCCAATGGATTGCCGCTGTAGGCCTGAATCAGCTGCTGCCATTCTGCCGGTGTGCCGGTCAGCTCTCCGAGGGTTTGTATGAGCGCTTTCCCGTCGGTTTCTGCCAGGCCCGCAAGCTGAAAACAGCGCGTTGGTTGCGTGTCACCGGCCTGTAGCGTAATTTCTTTGGGTAGCTCACGCGATGTGATTATCAAACAGCTGCTATGGGCAGTTTCTCCCAATGTCGTGAACAAATCGCCGTAGCCTTCGTAGCCTTTGCGGAAGGTGCCTGCTCTATCGCCCTCTGCAAATAGCGCCTCCCCATTGTCCAGCACAATCAAGCAGCGATGGGCTCGCATACAGTCAATAAGCTGCCGCAGCTGACCGTCCAAATTATCGGAAACCTCGTTGGTTGACAGATTAATGGCTGGTTGCTCTAAAAAGAAGGTGAGCAGATTTGTCATCAGCTCCTGAATCGGCGGTGCGTTTTTGAGGCTGCGCCAGATTAAGTAGTCGAACTGGTCTTTTATTTGGTGGGCGAGTTTGGCGGTGAGCGTTGTTTTGCCAATGCCGCCGATGCCACCGAGCGCGACGAGTCGGCAGCGATCGCGCACAATCCATTCGTCTAGAGTTTGCAGGGCCTGCTGCTGACCGTAAAAAATAGAAACATCAACTGCCGCGCCCCAGTCTTGGGTGCAGCTGAGTTTAGAGGATTGGGCTCCTGAAGTTTGGGCGATTGCCGCTTGGTCTGATGAGATTTTTTCCGCCGAAGTTTGTGTAGATGCTGATGTTGCTGCGCTAATGTGCTCTTCCTCTGGAGGCGCTACCTCCTTGGCAGAGCCGTCTTGTTTTTTTGATCTTGGCGGTGTGGTACCGTCGCCCAAATCAGCAATCTCTTCCCAGTCAAGGTTTAGCGTTTCACACAGCTCTGTAAACGTAGCGAAGTCAACCGGCTTACAGCCCAAAAACTTTTTAACCGTTGCCAGCGAATAGCCCGCCCGTTCTGCCAGGGCGCGCTGCGTGAGGAAACCGTTCCGCTTGATTGCAATTCGGAGGGTGTCAGAATAAGTTGCTTGAGCTTTAATCGATCGGGGCATCGTGGTTGGCTGTCAGTTAGATAGAAAATATTAGGGTCTTTGCATCTACTCTCAGGTACCTTCCTATTAAACCAGTCAATCTCAGTGATGGCGAAGCCCTTCCAAAGGAAGATCGCGCGCTTAAGTGAATTTATAGGCCTTCGGTACATTGCCTCCACGCGTACTTTATTACAAACGATAGACCCGCACAACATACTGCATAGTTTCCTCGATTGACTGTGGGGTGGCAGTTCCCGGCGAAAATGACCACGCCATAAACCACCCCATCAGGATAAAGAATACACCCATCCCAATGGCAAACCCAGAGCTATCCTTAATGCCTTGAAAAATAAAATTCAGGCCAAATAAAGCAGGGATTAATCCCGACACTTGTCCTACACGCATTGCAATTTGATTGCTTGGCGGTGGCGTAAAGGTTAGGCTTGGGTTTTCGTGCTTGAGATTCACAAGCACTGCTTCGATTAGTCCGGCAAAGGCCCGATGACTCTCTGAACCACGCTGAGCATTGCACTGTAACTTTAGGGTCTCCTCACCTGAGCATAAAACCAATTGAGAGATAGTTAGCCGGGCCTGTGGTAAGTATGCGAAATGAGCATGGGTCATCGCTTTAAAGTCCATATGCTTATCAGCGCCTTCGATACGGCTTGGATAAACTGTCCAAGTTTCATTAGAAACAATGGGGCCGCGTTTGAAAGTGAAGGTTTCCATAGCTAATTGTATTTTCTCTTATCTATAGTCTATAGCTTTTATCGAGTTGTTTACGAGACTTTTATTGGCTGAAACTGTTGTCAAAATTTATAGCTGCGGAACTGTGGCAAAATGTGAAGCCGAGTTGAACAGACTCAGATCTCGTTCATTCAGGTCAGCACTCGACTCAAGAGCGAAATAATCTCACCCCAAGCCGCATCTGTTGCAACTGGGTCATAGCGATAGCCGTCATCTCGCATAAACGTGTGGTTAGCTTCGTACAACAATGTCTTGTGCACAACATTTGCCTGGTCCAAAGCCTGCAAAATTTTCTGCCGTCCTTCTGGTGGTATGTGAGGATCTAGATGCCAGGATACCGACCCGCCGGTTCTGGCGCAGCGACATATACCCGCATCAAGCTGTCATCAACCGTCAAACCAATGTTTCGCTGGGTAATTTGCACAGAGTGAAGCCGCCTATACTTTAGGGTTTTGTCGTCAATTCAGTGTTTACTCTATCGGGCGGTACTGATAATGACAAGCCGTAATGAAAGATGAGCCGCTGAGTGTATCTCTGTTCACTCCATGGACGGCTCTATTGAACTACTATTACATCAGCTTTCGACAAGAAAGGGGCTTGAATCACGATGAAATAGTTTACGCTTACATAGTCACGTAATTCCTGCAATTAGAAACCCCTTAATCAAAAAAAATTGGTAACTACTCAGGCTTAAATCTTTAAGTTGATTCTAAACACTCCAGAAGCATAGCCGATAAGGTGTTGCGAGTATATATTCTCCAGGCATTCAAGCGTTGAGTAAGCAGGGGCCTAAATTTAACATCAGCGAAGCGGAAA
>JBHJIY010000083.1:0-25844 GCA_050042985.1 Phormidesmis sp.
TATTCGCGAGAAGGGAATGAACTTTGCCGCTATTTTGAGATCTTTCCTGCGGCAAGACCCAGACGTGATTCTGGTCGGTGAGACCCGTGACCCTGAGACCGCGAAAACAGCAATTGAAGCGGCTCTGACTGGACACCTAGTATTGACGACGCTGCACACCAATGACGCTGCAGGTGCGGTGGCACGACTGGGTGAAATGGGGGTTGAATCTTTTCAGGTCGCCAACTCTTTGGTTGGCGTTCTAGCTCAGCGGCTTGTGCGACGAGTCTGCGGCGAATGCAAAATACCCTATCAACCCACCGCAGAAGAACTGGCCCGGTATGGCATAACTGCCACTAAAGATGTCGACATGACAGTGTACAAAGCTAACAAAGTGCCGCTTGATGAAATCGAGTCTTTGAAAGCCTCAGGGCAGCTGTGTGGCAAGTGCGGTGGTAGTGGATACAAAGGCAGAGTAGGTGTGTACGAAGTAATGCGCGTCACCGAGCGGCTTCAGGAATACATCACGCAAGGTGCACCCTCTGACCAAATTAAAGAGATTGCCGTCGAAGAGGGGATGAATACGCTGCTGGCCTACAGTTTGAATTTAGTTAAAGAGGGACACACCACCTTCGAGGAAGTTGAGCGGGTAACCTTCACTGACAAAGGCCTTGAAGCTGAACTCAAAGCCAAACGCAAGAGTGTACTGTCTTGTACTGGCTGCTCGGCCACGCTCCATCATGAATGGCTAGATTGCCCTTATTGTCTCACCCCACGGTTTAAGGACTAGCTTTTTCTCCTTCTTTTTACCAAGCCCACGCTCAACACACTTCAAAAACACCTACTTAAACTCAACAGGATTGTCCCATGGAATTAATGATCGAAGACTTGATGGAAGAAGTTGTTGAGCGTGGTGGCTCTGACTTGCACCTGTCTACAGGTCTTCCCCCCTATATCCGCATCAGCGGCCATCTCACTCCAACCGATCATCCTCCGATGTCGGCAGACCAGTGTCAGCGGCTGATTTTTAGTATGCTGAACAACTCACAGCGGAAAATCTTGGAGCAAACGTGGGAGCTGGACTGTTCTTACGGTGTACGTGGACTCGCTCGTTTCCGGGTTAACGTATACAAAGATAGAGGAACTTATGCAGCTTGCTTGAGGGCTTTGAGTTCTAAAATTCCAAGTTTGGATGTGTTGGGTTTGCCGCCGATTGTTACTGAACTATCAGAGAAGCCAAGAGGGTTGGTATTGGTGACAGGGCCTACGGGCTCTGGTAAAACCACGACGCTTGCTTCTATGATCAACAATATCAATGTGACTAGAGCTGAGCACATTTTGACGGTGGAAGACCCGATTGAGTTTGTCTATGAGCCAATCAAGAGCTTAATTCACCAGCGTCAGGTGGGTGAAGATACCAAGAGCTTTTCGAACGCGCTTAAAGGTGCTTTGCGTGAAGACCCAGATGTGATTCTGGTGGGTGAGATGCGTGACTTGGAAACTATTTCGCTGGCGATTTCGGCGGCAGAAACAGGTCACTTAGTGTTTGGTACACTGCATACCAGTTCGGCTGCGCAGACAGTAGACAGAATTGTAGACGTGTTCCCTCCGGCCCAGCACCAGCAGGTTAGGGTGCAGCTTTCTAATTCCTTAGTGGCTGTGTTGAGTCAGTGTTTGGTTTCCAAGCACAATCCTAAGCCAGGTGAGTTTGGTCGGGTGATGGCTCAAGAAATTATGGTGGTGACGCCGGGTATTTCCAACATGATTCGTGAGGGTAAGACCGCTCAGATTTACGGTGCGATTCAGACCGGTGGTCGGTTAGCGATGCAGACCCTTGAGATGGCCTTAGCAGATTTGTATAAGGCTAAGGTTATTAGTTTTGAAGCCATGATGTCGAAAACCTCTCGCCCTGAAGAGATTCAGCGATTGGTCGGTGCGCCGCCTAGTAATGCTAAAGCAGCCGCAAAGTCGGGTCGCCGATAAAAAATAGCTACAACCTGTTCATACTAAGCCATTCAAAAATTAACTCATGCCAACCTATGTTGCTACAGGCCGAGATACGGCGGGCAAAACGACCCGTCGTAAAGTAGAGGCCGATTCACCTGCTGACGCGCGTACGCTGATTAAAAGTCAGGGTATGCATATTCAAGATCTGAAAGAGCAAAAGGGCCTTAGCTTTAACTTTCAGGATTTTTCAACGTCTATGACGAAGGTGACGGTGAAAGACAAAGCCGTCTTTTCGCGTCAGTTTGCAGCGCTGGTGTCTTCCGGCGTTGCCTTGGTGAGAGGAATTGGTATCTTGTCTGACCAGTGCCCTAATCCTAAGTTGAAAGTGGCTTTGACTCAGATCAATGCAGATGTGCAGCAGGGAACGAGCCTTTCTGAGTCGATGGGTAAGCACCCTGATAGTTTCGACAATCTGTACGTGAGTATGGTGCAAGCGGGTGAAGTGGGTGGTGTGCTTGATGAAGTGCTGAACCGTTTGGCAAAGCTACTGGAAGATTTGAATCGGTTGCAGAACCAGATTAAGTCGGCAATGGCCTATCCGGTGACAGTAGGCTTTTTGGCGGTGACTATCTTTGTTGGTTTGACGGTGTTTTTACTGCCAATTTTTGCGGATATTTTCACTGACTTGGGCGCTGAACTGCCGCTGTTTACTAAGGTCTTGATGGCTATTAGTAAGATGCTGCGGACGTGGTACTTGGTAGTGGGTTTGATCGCTTTTATTATGGTGGCGGTGTTTGGCTATAAGCAGTACTACAAGACGCCTGTGGGTAAGGTGACGATGGACGGCTTCTTTTTGAAGATGCCGCTGTTTGGTGACTTGTCGCAGAAGTCGGCAACGGCTAGATTTTGCCGAACGTTTGGCTCGCTGTCGCGTTCGGGGGTGCCGATTTTGACGGCGCTGGAGATTGTGCGGGATACCTCGGGCAATCAGGTAATTGCGAATGCGATTGATGCGGCTCAAACGGAGATTCAGGGGGGTGGCATGATTAGCCCAGCGTTGGAAGAACACGGTGGGGTTCCGGTGATGGCGATTCAGATGATTGCCATTGGTGAGGAAACGGGCGAGTTAGACCAGATGCTGATGAAGGTGGCTGACTTCTACGAGGATGAAGTGGAGCAGGCGGTGAAGGCGCTGACAAGCATTATGGAGCCGATTATGATTGTTGTGCTTGGTGGCATGGTGGGTTCGATTCTGGTGGCGATGTATTTGCCTATGTTTAAGGTGATGGATCACCTGGGTTAGGACAGATCGACCAGGGTGCAACATACAGAAAGAATTTGAATGACGCAAAAGGTCTGGGGAACAATCTCTGACCTTTTTTTTTGGAGATTGCTATAAATCTATGCCTAGCCTGCCTTGGCTGCGTGGACGACAGAATGCTGTAGTTACGAGATGTTAGAGCTGTTTTAGCATTGTCATTAGGGTTTGGAACATGATTAATCCTACAACTGTAAGACCAGTACCAATTCCTGTCCATTTGCGTCTTTCCCAAAATTTAAAAACGAACACAAAGACAGCAAAAGGAACAGCACAACAGAGGAGGCCCCAAGTAGTGCTGGCCTGAAACGCATCAACGTAAACGATTATGATGCCTACGAATATGGCTATTATGCTAAGCAATGATGCTGCATTGATTAGCTGTAAGTGTGTCATTAAATGTTTCTCAAGATGTAGCAGTAAGAAAATACACCGATTGATCTGAGTTTTCCTGATGTGGATGGCGTTTTCTGTTGGGGCAGACGCGTTTGTGTTAATTCAGAATCTCTTTGAGTTTGTGTTGGTTCCAGAGGTCTTGGTAGAGTCCGGGCTGGGTGACGAGTTCGTTGTGGGTGCCGGATTGGGCGATGTGGCCTTGGTCCATGACGAGAATGCGATCGCACGATGCAGCCGCCGACATTTGATGCGATACAAAGATCACTGTTTTCAGCTGTGTGCCACCGGAGAGATTCGATAAAATCTGTGGTGCGGTTTGATTGTCTTCACTTGCCAGCGCATCGTCTAGTACGAGGATGGGGGCGTTTACCAGCAGGGCACGTGATAGGGCTGAGCGCTGGCGCTGACCGCCGGAGAGGGTGATGCCGCGTTCGCCGACGAGAGTTTTGTATTGCTGGGGGAAGTTGAGGATTTCGCTGTGGAGCTGGGCTTCTTTGGCGGCGTGCTGGATTTCTGGTAGCTCGGCCATGGGATCGCCGTAGCGGATGTTGTTTTTGATAGTGGTGCTGAAGAGGAAGCTGTCTTGAGGGACGAATGCTATTGCGCCGCGCAGGTCACTTAGCTCAATTTCGGTGACATCGTGACCGTCTAAAAAGAGCTGCTGACTTTCGATTTCTAGCAGGCGGGGGAGGGCCATAGCCAAGGTGGATTTGCCTGAACCGATGGGGCCGACGACGGCAATGGTTTGGCCAGGTTCGATGGAGAAGCTGACGCGGTTGAGGGCGGGGACTTTTGCGCCGGGGTAGGTGAAGGTGAGGTTGCGAGCGGTGAGGTTGCCGACAGGGGTTGGAAGTGCGATCGCCTCAGAGGTATCTCGAATTTTGGGCTGAGCATCGAAAATGGCTTCAATGCGGTCTAGGCTGACCTCGCCGCGTTGGTAGGCCGTAATGGTAAAGCCTAGGAGCGCCGTAGGGAAAACCAGCTGCTGAATGTAGAGAATGATGGCGACGAAATCGCCGGGTGTCAGCTGTCCAGAAATGATTGCCTGGGAGCCGATGCCGAGAGCAATGACTAAGCTGAGGCTAGCAAACCCACCGAGTAAAGGAAACAGCGTGTTTCGAGTTTTAGCGAGGGCGAGGTTAGCGGTGAGCAATCCTTGGTTTCGGCGGGCGAAGGCGCGACGTTCGTTTTCTTCTTGGGCGTAGATTTTGACCAGTGAAATGCCGCCCATGTCTTCTTGAATGAGATCGCTGAGGCTAGAGATTTCTTCTTGCACGTCGAGCTGTTGCTTGCGCAGACGACTGCCAAAGACGGCGACTACGCCAAACATGAGCGGATAAACCGCCAAAGAAAAGAATGCCACGCTGCCATTGAGCCCCACCATGGTTGGCACAATCATGACGTAGGCAAAGAGTGTGTTGGCCATACTGAGGACGGCAAATCCTAGCAGGCGACGAATATTGTCGACATCGCTAGTGGCTCGGTTGATGAGGTCTCCAATGGTGTTACGACCAAAGTAGGCCGGTTCTAGCGTAAGTAAATGCTGAAAAATTCGCTGCTTAAGGTCGAATTCGACTTGACGGCCAGCGCCAAATAGAAAAATCCGAGAGGACATGCGAATTACCCACATGACGCTAGCTAGCACCAAAACCAAAATGACGAAGAGGAGCAGCCGATTAAAGGTGAAGGCAACCGTCAGCTCATCGACGATGTATCCGATAATTAGCGGAATGGTGACCCCTAGTGCATTGACCACGAGCAGTGCAATGAGTCCGCATGTCACCTGCTTCCAATGGGGCCTGAGATAAGAGGCGAGTCGATTGAATTTGGATTGGGCCATGGGAAAGGAGGAGAGAACCGAGGCTATAGCAAAGGGGCCGACGTGGTAATCACGAGCAGCCCCTCATTATGTTACACAGGTTACCGATGTTTGGTGATGCGTTTGGCGGTGGGATTGGCTGCGGCTTTTGGTCGCAGCCACACCTAAGGACTAAACCTCAATAGTAGAGTTCCAGCCAAAGTTGAAGTTTGGTAGCCAGCCTCTGAGGAAGTAATAAAGCGAGGTGAGCAGCTCGTTCCAGTAGCGGGTGGTGATTTGCAGGGCGTCGACACTGGGTAACAGGTCGGGCACACGCCTGAGCAAGCTGCCGCCTGTTTCGAACTGTGCAGTGTAAAAGTCGGTGGGCTTGGCGACGACTTGCAGGTTCATTTTTTCAAAAGAGAGAGCGGCGCGAGACATCACAATTGCAGGGGCAACGATGACGACACGCGGATCGTCTCTGGTGGCTCCAGGTTCTCTTCGCGCGTCGGCAGCGGCAATAATTTCTTGATCGACTAAGAGTTTTTCGACGTCTTCTCCAGCGTCACGAATGTTGAATCCTGTGTTTTCAACCCGGATATCTGCGGGGGCTACCCCGTTGATCGAAAGGATGCTGCGAATGATACCTTGCTGCGCAGAATCGGCGTCGCCCGTGCCAGCTGTGACAATGACGTAGGGGAACGCGCCCCTAGCTCTGGCCTGCTGATAGAGATTGGAGGCGTAGATTAACCGAGGGGCAAGTGAGGTGTTGATAGAGACGTCATCGGGGTTGGTGGTATTGGAGACGGAGAGGGCTTTGTCGATGTCGTTACTATCGCCGAAGACAACAATTGCGGCAGCGCGGCCAAGGTCTCCTTGTTCGAGAATTTCGCCCGGCTGACAGACTTCGCCGCAGACTTCGGCTCTCGATTGATAAGCGGTGCGGACAGCTTGCTCAGCGTCGCTAACCAGCCACTGAGAAGAGAGTGGAATGCTGAAGAAGATAAGAATGCCAAGGGCGATCGCAGCCGGTGTGCCTTTGATCTTTTTGACGCCATCGCTGAGAGCGGCCCCTAGAAAGACAATGGCTGCGCCCAACGGCGTAAGGGGAAAAGATAAAATTCGCCAAATGACTTGAATGGTGCCGTCGTCTGGCGCGGCAAAAGAGGCAATGAGTAAAAGCACCAAAATGACGCCACCCAACCAAGTCAGGTACTTCTGGTCAATGATTTTTGTGAGGACGTACCAGAGCAGAAGCCCCACTGAGGCCCAGAGTAGGATACGGGTGAGCAATACCAGCATTTGCGTTTCTCTTTATGGATAGCAAGCGTGCGGATGCATTCGTGCGCTTGCGCGCCACTTAGCCCGCAGCACTTAACGGTTTCAGCAGTCAATATATATTGAGCTAAGTGGCCAAAGTTACAGATCGCGATGGCAGGCGACCGATGTTATTTAAGCACTTTGTTGAAGAGTTAAGCATATTCAGACCGTTTCGGCCAATAAAAAAGCGAACGCCGATGAGAGCGTTCGCTTTTTTATTGGCTAAGTTGGCGGGTGAGAGTGGCTCAGCACGCGATTCAAACCAGCTTCAGGTTGGGATACTCGGCAATCAACTCATCAGCGGTCAGCGTCTCGCCTGATTTTTGCGGTGTCCACAGAACTTCGACTGCCATTAGCTGGTCGCTGGAGATCGCACCGATTTGGTTGATGGCTCGGCGGACGTCTTCAGGCGAGGTGGTGGATTTGGGCAGGTTGAGCTTGCTTTGGGCTGCGACGAGGACGGTGGCTACGATGTATTCGCCAGGTGCGTCGGGTATATCTAGTTCGCCGCTGCTACCCAGTGCTGCTTTGGCTTTGGCTTGAGTGAGCTGGGCATTTACGTTGGAAAGGCTCTCTCCGGTGAATTTGCTGCGTTCGGCAAGGGCGAGCTGGTTGAAGGCTTGCTCAGCGGCAAGAAGGCGAGTTTGGTCCGCTTCGATATCGGCATAGGCCCAATATTCGGGGTGGCGAAGTAGAGCCAGAGTGGTTTCCTGGAGGACTTTTGTCAGGCCAGCTGAGGTGCCGGTGTCGGCAGTGGTTGCTAGCTTGTTTAGATCGGCTTGGAGGTCGCGGGCCTGGGCCAGAAGGCCAACTTGAAGACGCGCCACGGAAACTGTGGGATTGCTGCTGGTGGTCTCTAGGCTGTCACCGCCGACACCGGCATTGCGGAAGCTGCTAATGAGGAAGTTGGCAACTGCGATCGCAATGAAAATACCAAACAGACCGCCCATGCCACCGCCAAATCCAAAGAAGGGCATGATGAATGGAAAACCAAAACCACCGCCAGGATAGTAGCCACCACCATAGCCTCGGCCACTGTAGCTAGAGGGCCCTCGTCGAGTAGAGCGACTAGGCGAAGAGTAAGACCGGCTAGGGGCGCGGAAACTGCCGCCACCCATGCGACCACCTGAACGTGCTGCCATTGCACCATCTGCTTGAGAAAAGATGAGAACGGCAGCGAGGGCAAACACAAAGCAGGTTTTGAGAACGGCTTTGAGCTTTGACTTGAATGCTTTGCCCAGGAGGGGACTGACGGTGGTTTTCGTGTTTTCAACCATGATTCTTATTTTAACGGCTGTCTATTTGTTACTTACTGTAACGCTTTTACCAGGGTCACTGGTGAGCGCCATGCCTATCAAAAGGAGTGGATTCCCGTACTCGTTTGTACGCGTTGTCTCCTGTGTTGAGTGGGCTTTAACCTCCACCGACAATGGTCACAATCTCCAGGCGATCGTTCGATTGCAGCGTAGTGGATGTCCACAGCGCTCGGGTCAAAATTTCGCCGTTGTATTCAATAGCGATGAGCTGAGGATTGAGCCCTATTTGCTGCAAAAAGTCGGGGAGGCGAGTGCCTCCTGGGCAGGTTTTGGTTTCGCCATTTACCTGGAGGGCAATGGCATTGAGAGAAGTATCCATCGGATGTGTGAACTACTTGAGTGTGTTGACCATTGGACAGTCGGCTAGCTCAATTTTGCCAGCTTAGCTTTGGGTAAGGTATGGACCTTGAGATGAATTTAATGATCTCACCTGAGAGGTGGTGCGGTTGTTATGAGGATTTTGGGTGGGTAGGTGTGGTTTTTTGTCCGGTTTGATGAACGAGCGATCGCGCAATTTCTGCCGGGTCTGATGCTGCCATCAGGGCTCTGACCACGGCAACACGAGTTGCGCCAGCTGCTAGGGTCGGTTCGAGATTATCGGCATTGAGTCCACCAATCGTAAACCAGGGCATCGTGGCGTGTTCGGCAGCGTAGCGAACGTATTCGTTGCCAGCGGCAGCCTTGCCTGGTTTGGTCGGCGTTTCGTGAACTGGCCCCACGCCGATGTAGTCTGCTTTTTCGTCTAGGGCTCGCTTAAGCTCTTGGGGATTGGTCGTAGAGCGGCCCACAATTTTGCCAGGGCCAAGAATTTTGCGGGTGATGTCCATAGGCAAATCTTGCTGACCTAGATGGACGCCGTCAGCATCGGCGGCGGCGGCAATATCTACCCGATCGTTAACGATAAAGAGCGCGTTGTATTGATGGCACAGGCCTCTCATTTGTTGAGCGATGCGCAGCCTAGTTTCATCATCAGCTGTTTTCTCTCGATATTGCACGATAGCAATACCGCCTTGTAGTGCGGCTTCTACTACGCCTAAAAGATCAGGTACGGGTGAAGTGACGAGGTAGGTGCGAGCTTCGTTAAGCTGCTGCTGTCGCGCGGCTGTTGGCTGTGATGCATTGAGCTGTAACAGTGGACCTGTAATTTGGCTGTCTAATGTGTAGAGCTGGTAGCGCATTTGCTTGCAGCTGGCAGACATTTCGGGGCTGTGGAGCTTGCCGTATTCTTCGAGGACTCTCAGGGCCTCTTGTGTACGGGCCAAGTTGGCTTGCAATACGGCTACAAGACTGGTGCGGGTCTCCTCATTGGGATGGGTGAGCGCTGTTCCCAGGTCTCCAGGCGTGTCTCTGGCGGCACGAATTTCGGGGGTGTGCCACTCGGCGATAGACTGACGCAGGTGCTTGAGCTGAGCTGTTCTGCTTTGGTCATTTAAGCCAAAACGACACCACTCTTCGATGATGCGGAGGCCTTCTCTGGCCCTGTCTAAATTGGCGTCTAGGATACGAAACAGAGCGGAGCTGTCTGATATGACTTCAGAAAGCGGGGAAGACTCTATATGTGAAAAGTTTGATGAATCATCACTTGAAGACATGTTAGGCCGTGGAGATACGGATGATAGGACGCTATAGCTATCCTATCGGTCTTCTTGGAGACTCGTAAAACCGGCCTATTCAAACTTGACAAAGCCAGCTGAAAATCGCATATTTCAAGGGCATCTGTATGGCAACTTTTATTGATTAGTCCAATGACTGGCCTGGCTAAGATTGGAAGAAGATTTGGCTTGAGTCACGCTGCATTTCAAGGCTACATTCCAGTGTTTATTCGCGAAAGCGGGGTAGATTATGTTGAGCACAACGCTGATGAGCACACTGCTGAGAAAATACGCTCACTTGGCGGTCGCTGTGACGGTAGGCGGGTTGCTGTTGGGTTCGAAGGCTCAGCCGGTACAGGCGCAGTTGCTCCAATCTCAGCCGGTTCCTGGCCCAGCGATGGCTAACAGGCCCGCAGCGTCGCAGGCTGCGAGCTATCAAACGCTGTATGTGAACCCTGAGGTAGGCAGTGATAGCGCTGATGGCGTAGAAGCTCAGCCGCTGCGGACGGTAACGCGAGCACTGGAGGTAGCACCTCCCAATACGGTAATTGTGCTGGCACCTGGACGATACAATCAGGGGTCGGGAGAGGTTTTTCCGCTGCAGCTTAAGCCGGGTGTGACGATTCAAGGGACGCCAGGTTCTAATGAACGGACGGCAATTATAGAAGGGGGCGGTAACTTTGATAGCCCGTTGCGATCGCGCCAAAATGCAGCCATCATTGCTGCTGATAGAGCGGGCATTGCCCAAATCGCGGTTTCTAATCCCGATGGCTATGGTGTGTGGATTGAGTCTGCGAGCCCAACAATTTTAGAAAGTGCGTTTGTGGGTAATCGCCAAACAGGTATTTACGTGGCCGGAGGCTCGCCGCGAGTGCAAGGCAGCTATTTTTCGGGCAATCAGGTCGCGGGTCTCATCGTCTTTGGATTTTCGAGTGCGAATATTCAGCAAAATATATTTGATGCGACAGGAGATGCTATTCGGGTGCTCGAAGATGCAACGCCTGAGATTGTGGGCAACCGGATTACCAACAATGATGCGGGGCTGGTAGTGATAGGGAATGCTCGCCCGGTGATGCGAGACAATCAGCTGGCTGGCAATCGTCGAAACGAGGTGGTAGAAACAGCGTCGTTGTCTCAGAACAGCAGAGGCGAATCTGCTGTAGCGGTAGCACCGGTCGCGGCACCGAGGAGCCCTGAACCGGTTCAGGTACAGTCTGTACCAGTTGAAGAATTGCCGCCGTTACCTGACGATGTGACGACTGCTGATGTATCGCCACCGGGACAAATTCCTGCGGGCGCACCGGGCGCGGCCCTCCAATCTTTACAGTCTGGACTCGCCTTGGGGCCTAGGGCCGTGACAGAAGATAATCCTGAGTCTGGCTCGTTGATTCGCAACCGGCGCCGAAGACGAAGGGAGTCAGCACCCGAGCCTGCGGTTCGTCCGTCGGTGCCTGTTAACAACAATCGTTTGGCCGTGCCGAATACGTCTATTCCATTGGGTAGCGGCGGATCTAGTACTGTGTTTTCTCCGCCGAATGGCGGTGCTGGCGCTCCACCTGCACCGCCCTCTAGAGCGCAGGCTTTGGGCCTTTACTATCGTGTGTTTGTAGAGGCGAGCGATCCGTTTATGCAAGACAGCGTCAGAGATGTTGTTCCCGATGCTTTCCGTACGCGGTATGAGGGCCGTGCGATGATGCAGGTAGGCGCTTTCCCGACTGAAGGCGAGGCTGAAGATCGGCGGCGACTACTAGAGCGCAACAACTTTGATGTGCGAGTGGAGTATATTCGCTAGGTCTGCCCAGACTTAATACGTACAGTCCTAAAACCACTTAGAAAATGATACCAAGGTCGAGTTTTGAAATGTCTGCGACGAGCAGGGATGAGGTATTGCTTGTTTGAAAACCTTTGACGGATGGATCGGTAGCTTTCGAGGGTTTTGCATTGGCTATCAGAATTGTTTGATTGTTGATAGCTGCGATGGTAGGGCCCTGCTGTACGGCAGGGCCAGTGCACAGCGTCTTTGTCGGTGTGCTTGCAGCATTATCTAGCGGGAGTCCTGTGAGCACACATGCCATTTGTGCTGAGCTGTCGAGCAATAGTCCTTTGCGCTGATGGCTGACTAGGTAGCCCCATGGAAAAGCATTTACCTGTTCTGGCGCGATGGGTAGATGAATTTGCCTAACCTGAAAGGGATTGAGTGTGATGAGAACAACGGCGGCGGCAGTGTGCTGGGTGGGTGCGCTCAGTGCCATGAGCTGGTAGGGCACTATGGTGGGTGTGACCTGGACCAGCGGCAGGTCTAGCGTGTATTCACCGATAAACTGACCGCGCCGGGTGAAGCATTCAAAGTATGTTTTAGATGCGGTGGTGCTCACTCGCAGCAGATAGCGGTTGTCTAGCGCGATGACCTGTAGCACCTGCGCTTGAAGGGTCGTGAGTAAGGGGCCTGCGAGCGTAATATCGCGACGCCAGCGATGGCCAGAATGCTCTCCTATGTAGCCCAAAATACCGTTGTTGTGTCGGCGAGTAGATTTTGTTGTGATTTGATGGTTTTCTTGTTCTTTTTTATTTTGTTGCTTTGTTGCTGAATTGCTTGATATTGGATTGTTGTTTTTAGCAATGGCTGCAAACCATTTACCATTTGGCGAAACTGCTATCCAGCAGGGCTGAGTGAACCGGGCGATAGATATCAGCTTTCGCTTTGGGGTAAGCATGTGCAGCGATCGCTCTGTAACGATGCAGCATCCCTGAGGAATGGAGAGAAGCGCCTCTACAGTGCCCATGACACCGTTGGAAGGAATGGGCATGAGTACTTGGTTGAGCGTTGAATGGGAGAGGCCGATTGGATTCTTGGAAGATTGCGACCGTGCTGTCGTTGCCGAAGTTGTTATGGCCGAAGTCAGATTTTGCAGGGCGCTCAGCATGGCAGTGGCGGTGGAGAATCGCTGTTCGGGGTGTTTGTGTAGGACTTTTTTTAATAGCTGTCGAGCCGCAAAAGTGAGGGTGGGCGGCAGTGGAACTAGCTGAGTTTGGTGGGCTCGCTTGAGTTCATCAGGAGAGCCTGAGAAGGGACGATCGCCTAGCAGTAGTTCGTACAGAATGATGCCTACGGAGTAAAGATCGGATGCAGGCGAGGACTTGCCGGCAAACCGCTCGGGGGCTGCATAGGTAGGTGAGCCAATCTCTTTGCGGGAGTAGCTAGGATCGATGCTGAACCGAGCACTGCCAAAGTCTCCGATTTTGTCTTTTTTGCCTGCTGTGCAGCTGAGTGCTGAGGCCGATAAGTGATGAAGATATTTTCTGGCTTGAGGTCACCGTGGACGATGCCCTGTTGATGGATGTAGCCGAGGCCGTGGAGAATATCGCCAATGAGCTGTTTGACTTCTGTGAGGGGAAGAGGAGAGGGGAGATCGAGGGTGCTGGCGAGGTGCGATCGCAATGTACCGCCTTCGCAATATTCCAGCACCAGCTGATAGCCCAGTTCAGTCTTTGAAATCGACTGGCACTGTACGATGTTGGGGTGCTCTAGCTTTTGCATCACCAGCGGTTCTTGAGAGATGCTCTCTCCTGCGTGACGCGTTTGCTTGACGGCTACGAGCCGCCGCGTGCGTGTGTGAACCGCAGCATATACCTGCGCAAACTGTCCTTGGCCAACGAGTGCCAATAAACGATAGTCGCCGATGACTGCTGATTTAAATTTGGGTTGAGCTTTTGGCTTGAAACCTGACGCAAACACGAGTTTGTTACTCTCTTTTGCTAAAGAGAAACGGGTAGGGAAGAACTAGTAAAGCGGTACGCTGCGATCGATGCGGCGACTGTAGGCGTCAATGCCGCCCGATAGATTTTTGACATTGGTAAAGCCTTGACCGATCAACCACTGACACATTTGTGCGGACCTCATACCTAAGTGACACATGACGATGGTTTCGGCTTCGTTGTCGAGCTGGGTGTGGATGGAGCCGGACCACGCTGGAAACTGGCTCAGCGGAAGATTCACGAAGTGAGGCACGCTGGCTACTTCAAGTTCATGCGGCTCGCGTACGTCGATCAGCTGAACGGCGCTAGGGTCGGCTGCAAGCTTCTGGGCTAAGGTTTCTACGTCAGTTTCTGGCAGAGCTGAAGGCGCGTTAGTCATGATTGGTAAGCGTTTTTGATGTGTTAATTATGACATCTGAACGGTTACGTAGAATATGAAACCTTTACGCAAGGCACTGCTGGCAATCTTGATAGCAGTTTTATTGGCTTAGCTGCTGCTGAACGGTTTCTATAGATAGACCTAAGCTGCTGGCGATCTGTTCTACGGGTAGGCCAAGATTACTTAGGGCTGCGATCGCATTTTCTTGCGTTTTATCGGCTCGTTCTTTTTCCTGCTCAGCTTTCGCCCGCTCCTGCTCAGTTAGCTCCGCGCCCCAAAGCAGCATCTGATCATTTTCGTCCCACCAGCGCAGCCATAATCCGGTTCTGTCTTGGCGAATACCTTCCCACACCCCAAGAGACAAATTTGCTTCTGATAGCCAGTACCTTCCGTTGGCATCAGGTGCTTGTGGTTCGTAACGTCCTTCTTCCGATAAGCGGTAGTAGTCTATCTCGCCAGTTTTCAGAGAGAAGATAATGTAATTTTCTACTTTAAGAATTTGTTCATAGAAAAACAGCTTGCCAGGCGGATAGCTAGATTTTATGGAGTATTCGCCACCCTCCGTCTCAGAGAGGAACTCTATCACAACTAGAGGTAGATCACCTTCCAGAACGGGTGTGTAGCTACGCTCGACTTCAGATTTATCGACTGAGATAGAAGGTACCCAACACCAGTCGGGCGCTTTGACAGCTGTTTTGCCTTTGTATTTTACACAGATGCCGTAGTTGGTTGTGGTGATAGCGGTATCTGCTAGATAGCCTCCTAGGCTAAGACTTTCTGTGAGAGCTGCAGCAAGCGCTGGCTGATTGATGTTGTCCACAGGATCGTCAGGAAGGATAAAGTCTTCAGGCAGCTTTTCCCAGACGATATCTGGTTCGGGCGGTGCCTGAACAACGGGTGCGTTACTTTTTCGGGTTGGTGTTGAGACCATGAGTGAGCCCAAAGTAAGTACATTTGTTTGCTTTTCCTATTGTAAGACCATCGGTTGGCTTATGTGCACTAAGGATGGTTATCACGCCAAATCAACCCCTAATTCGTGTGCCAGAAACGCCCATTTGTCGGTGGCTTCTTCGATTTGCTTAGCGGTGGGTTTGCCTGCGCCATGGCCTGCTTTGGTTTCGATGCGGATAAGGACGGGATTGTCGCCCGTGTGGGCCGCTTGGAGGGCGGCGGCGAATTTGAAGCTGTGGGCGGGGACGACGCGATCGTCATGGTCGGCGGTGGTGATCATCGTAGGTGGGTATTCGTTGCCGGGTTTGAGGTTGTGTAGGGGTGAGTAGGCGTAGAGGGCGTTGAATTCGTCCTCGTTTTGGGGAGAGCCGTAGTCTGATTCCCAAGCCCAGCCGATGGTGAATTTATTGAAGCGGAGCATATCTAGTACGCCGACAGCAGGGAGGGCTGCGCCGAAGAGATCGGGTCGCTGGGTGAGGCAAGCGCCGACGAGAAGACCGCCGTTGCTGCCACCTGCGATCGCTAACTTTTCACTTTTCGTATACTTGTGTCCTATCAACCACTCACCTGCGCCGATAAAATCATCAAAAACATTTTGCTTCGACGTTTTGATGCCCTGTTGGTGCCAGGCTTCGCCATATTCGCCGCCACCTCGTAAGTTCGCTACGGCGTAGACGCCACCCAGCTCTAGCCAGACTAAATTGCTGACGGAGAATGCAGGCGAAAGAGAGATGCTAAAGCCGCCATAGCCGTAAAGTAGAACAGGATTTTCGCCATTTAGCTGCAATCCCTTTTTTGCTGTGATGAACATTGGAATTTTTGTTCCATCTTTGCTGGGATAGAAGACTTGCTGAGTCTCGTAAGCGTCTGGATCGAAAGGAATGGTTGGCTCGCGGAAGAGCGTACTTTCTCCTGTTTTTAAATCGTAGTGATAGATGCGACTAGGCACGGTATAGCTAGTAAAACTGTAGAAAGTTTCTGTATTCGTTCGTTTGCCGTTGAAGCCGCCTGCGGAGCCGATACCGGGTAGTGCTACATCGCGAACAGGTGTGCCGGAGAGATCAAAGATTTTGATTTGGGTGTAGGCGTCTTTGAGGTAGTCGGCGACAAATTGGTTGTTGAGAATGCCGACAGACTCTAGGGTCTCTTCGGCTTCTGGGATGAGCGTTTGCCAGTTGGATTTTTCTGGATGGTTGATGTCTATGGCAATGACTTTGCACTTAGGTGCGTTAATGTCTGTGCGAAACCAAAAAGTTGTTCCTTCATTGTCGATCAGGCTGTACAGAGCCTTGAATTCTGAAATGAGTTCGATGACTTCTGCGTTTGGGCTTTGTAGGTCTTTGTAGAACAACAGATTTTTAGGATCGGTGCCTTGCCATACGGAAATAATGAGATATTGACCGTCTTCGGTGACGCTGCCGGAGAAGCCCCATTCTTTTTGGTCAGGCCGTTCGTAGATGAGGGTGTCTTCGGTCTGCGGTGTACCGAGGCGGTGGTAGTAGAGCTTTTGGTAGTAGTTGACGTCTTCTAGCTTGCTTTCTTCGTTGGGTTCGTCGTAGCGGCTGTAGAAGAATCCTTGATGGTCGTGGGTCCAGGATGCGCCGGAGAATTTGACCCATTTGAGCAGATCGCTGGTGTCCTTTCCGGTAGCGATGTCGCGGACGTGCCATTCGACCCAGTCTGAGCCTGCGGTGGAGAGGCCGTAGGCGAGGTATTGAGCATTTTCGCTGATGGAGATGCCGGAGAGGGCGATGGTGCCGTCTGCGGAAAGGGTGTTGGGATCTAGCAGGATGGTGGGTTCGGCGTCGAGATTAGGCAGAGTGTAGAGAACGGACTGGTTTTGGAGGCCGTCGTTTTTGTAGTAGAAGTAGCGGTCGGCTTGCTTGAAGGGTGTGCCGTAGCGCTCGTAGTTCCAGAGTTCGGTAAGGCGGGCGTTGAGCGTGTCTCGGCCTGGGAGTTGGCCCAAGTAGTCGAAGGTGACTTTGTTTTGGGCTTTTACCCAGGCGGCGGTTTCATCGGTGTTGGGGTCTTCGAGCCAGCGGTAGGGATCGGCGACGGTGACGCCGTGGTAGGTGTCGGTTTGAGCTACTTGGCGGGTGTTGGGGTAGGAGAGCATGAGAGAGAGGAGGGGGAGAAAGGTCGAGGGGGAGAGCGGGAGAAGGGTTTTATTTAGGATAGTTGACGGTTTCTAGGATGAGGTCTGCCATTTTTTCGGCGGCTCCGGCGGGGCCTCGGAGGGTGCGGAGCGTTTGGCGGATTTCTTCTAGTTTTTGGGGGTGTTCTAGATAGTTTAGGGCGAGGGTGGTGACTTGCTGTGGGGTGATGGGGCCGAAGAGTTCGGGAACGACTTCGCGTTTGGCCCAGATGTTTGGCCAGGCGAAGTGTTTGCCAGATTTTTGGAGGGTTTTGATAATGAGGGGGTTGATAAGGTTGCGGGCGATCGCACCCACCCCCGGCAGTCTAGAAAGTAGCCCTGGCAATCCATCTGCTAGTTGGGCTGCGCCGAGCCTTTGGGTCGGCAACAGCACAATCATGGGGGTGCCCAATGCGCCGAGCTGGGCGGTGTTTGCACCGACAGTGGTGATACAAAGTTGGCATTGTGAAAATAGGTCGAGAGCGGGGAAGCTCTGCCACAGATGGACCTTAGGGCCGTTTTCTATTTGCCAGTAGGGCAGGCCGATTTTGGGTTTGTGAAGGGTCGGAATGGGTGCTTGAAGCAGTGATACGGCTGGGTTTATTTTGGGGTCGGTGTAGGCATTGAGGTCGGTGAGGGTAAGGTTTGGGGCGACACCGACGACGAATTGAGATTGGGGGCGGTGTGGGTGAATGAGAGCTGCGATCGCCAGCACCATGGGTATGCCCATTTCGAGTTTGGCGGGTTTGGAGCCGGGGAGGAAGCCGAGGAGTTCGGCGTTTGGTGGGCAACTGAGGTGATGAGTGATTTCTGTGCGGGATGCGATTGCCTGCACATCGGCCATGAGGTCGCCTACTACCGTGAACTTTTCCTGTTGAGAAGCAGGTGCTTTTTCGATCAGCTCTTGTTGCATGACGCCAAAGCCATCGATGAGGCTAGGCCAGCGAGCATCCCATTCGGCGTAGGTGACGGTGCGATAGCCAAGGCGCTTGGCGACGAGGACAGTGTAGAGCTGATCGCCACCGAGAAAGACGACAATGCCTTTAGGACGCCAGTCCCAAGCATCGGCAGTTTTGCCTGTGAGGAGAAATTTGAAAAAGTGAGGGGCGCTCTGGACCCGAGTAACTTCGGGGTAGCCAGAGAGGATGAGGGGCTCTTGCCCGGAAGCGTGAGGGCAGGGAGAAAGAATGACAGAGATGCGGTACGACGTGGCTAAGCTAGCCGTTTTGCTTTGCAGCGCGCGGACGACGGGCTTCACCCAGGTAGCGACTTCGCCGGGACCATTCGCGAGTATGACAATATCGATAGGCTCAGCGACACTGGGTGCATCTACTGACTCAACAGCCATCGGTGCGGCAGACATGAGGCTAAAGTAAAAATAAATTACTTTGCTACGTTAGCCTATTACAGTTGTCTTTTTCGATTGAAGATTATCTGTTGTGAGTGAGTCTAAATCTGTATTGGCGTTGATGGAAGCGGTGGCGAGGGGTGAGGTGACGCCGGAGGTGGCGGCTGGGCAGTTGGGAAAGGGAGAGAGTGCGCAGGGGAGAGGGGGAGTGTATGAGCAGGTGGGTGACTTTGCCAAAGTTGATCACGATCGGGCAGAGCGGACGGGTTTTCCTGAGGTGATTTGGGGACAGGATAAGACGGCTGTGCAGATTGTTGAAATTATGAAGGCGATCGCAGCACAGCAGTCTGTTGTGATGGCGACTCGGGTGGATGCGCTGAAGGGAGCGGAGATTCAGCAGGTGTTGCCGCAGGTGACTTATTTTGAGATGGCAAGGATTTGTGCGATCGTGCCTTCTCCGCTGCAAGTCACTCAGCCGGGGAGGTTGAGCATTCTGACAGCGGGAACGGCGGATTTGCCAGTGGCAGAGGAGGCCGCATTGACGGCGGAGCTGTGTGGGTTTGCGGTGACTCGGCTGTGGGACGTAGGGGTGGCAGGGATTCAGCGGTTGCTGAGTAATCAACATGTGATTGATGAGTCAGATGTGCTGATTGTGGCGGCGGGGATGGAGGGCGCCTTGCCGAGTGTGGTGGCTGGGTTAGCGAGTTGTCCAGTGATTGCGGTGCCAACAAGTGTGGGCTATGGGGCGAGCTTTCAGGGGTTAGCGCCGCTGCTGACAATGCTGAATAGCTGTGCGACGGGGATAGGTGTTGTAAATATTGATAATGGATTTGGTGCGGCGATTTTAGCCGGACAGATTTTGCGGGTTGCGGCGAAGGTGGCAAAATATTAGCGGTACAGCGCAATACAGCACGTAGGCTCTCTGGAGGCGAAGTAGTATGACCAATGGACAACTAAGGGGCCGTTATGACCAGATAGACGATATTTTGTATGTCGACAAGTGCTTGTTTTCCGAAGAGCAAGAGTCTGACGAGATTGGTGACGAAATTATTGCTAGATTTAACCCCGATTCTGGTGCGGTTGAGAATCTTGAAGTTTTGTTTTCCTCAAAGCGGTTGATGGCCTCAAAGACTGTGTAACTGCCTGTTATTGCGAGCATCGCTATACTTCCATAAGATTTGAATTGAGAGGGAATTTAACTACATGTCTTTTTTAAAAAAAGGAATAGTGGGACTGCTAACTTTAGTGGCCATAACATTCATTGGGGGATTTGTTCTTCCTAGTCAGGTTCATGTAGAGCGTGAAGCTTTGATTGGTGCATCACCAGATCAGATATTTGCAGAAATTAGTGACTTCAACAACTGGAATGATTGGTCGCCTTGGGCCAATATTGACCCCGACTCTACGCTGACGGTTACGGGAGAAGGTGTAGGGCAAACTATGAGCTGGCATAGCGATAATCCTGAAGTGGGTAGCGGCACTCAGCAGGTAACAGCGTTAGCGGCCCCTCGCTTGGTGAAAAATCACTTGGACTTCGGTGATATGGGTGAGTCGGACACAGCTTTTCTTTTAGAACCTGTTGGGGATGCAACGCGAGTGATATGGAGCCTGGATACAGATATGAGAAAAGGCGTGCCGCTACTAAATAAGCCTATGAGTACCTACTTTGGCTTTTTGATGGATTCGATAGTTGGCACGAAATATGAGGAAGGATTGGCGAATCTTAAATTGATTATGGAAGGGTAGATATTTGGGTTGGAAACTGAACCGTAGCGGTCGTCCCTTTTTCCGCTGTGGAGGTAAATGTGAGGGTTCCTTGGTGAGCTTCTACAATTCGCTTGACGATAGCGAGGCCAAGTCCATTTCCTGATGATTTGGTCGAGAAAAATGGCTTGGTGAGCTGTAATAGAACATTGGGTGGAATGGGATCGCCGCCGTTGCGGATGCTTAAGCAAACTTGCGTGGAGGATGGCGATGAGAGTGAAATATCGACAGTGTCTCCTATGGTGACGGCTTCGCAAGCGTTGCTGATGAGATTGATCAGCACTTGTTTGAGCTTAGCTGAATCGCCTTCCATAGAGATTTCTGTAGCGGGTACAACAACTTTTAAGTCATGTGATTTTATAGAGGGCTGTTCTGCTAGAGTTGCTACTGTTTCTGTGAGTAGTTGATTGAGCATGATAGTTGTTGTTTCTAGGATTTGAGGTTTGGCGTATTGCAAGATGCCATTTAGGAGCTGGTGCAGGCGGTGTTCTTCTTCGAGGGCAAGGGTGAGCCGGGTGCGATCGCGCTCAGATAAATCCAAGGCCTGAAGCGCCGTCAACCCCATTTTGACTGTTGTCAGCGGATTGCGAATTTCGTGCACAATCATGGAGGTAAATTCGCCAATGGCCGCTAGGCGTTCTTTTTCGATGAGCTGTGCTTGGGCAATTTTCAGCTCTGCGGTGCGTTTAGCGACTTCGGCTTCTAGCCTTTCATTAAACTTGATCTGCTGCTGGTAGAGCTGAAAGTTATCGATGGCGGTAGTGGCCCGCTCCGCAAATAGTTCTACGCACTTTATCTCTTCTAGGTCAAAGCTGCGAGGTTGCTCATGGAAGCAGCAAATGGTGCCCAATAGCGTGCCAGTTGCTGACTGTAACGGTACGCCTAGGTACGCCCGGTAGCCGTCAGGATTGCAGCCATATTGGGTTTCTGTAGTGGTGTCGGCCACGGTGAGCGGACAGCCGGTTTTGATGACGGTTTGGGCGACAGATCCGTGGAGTGAGTACGGTGCTTTGTCACTGTCGTCTAGGGTTAGGCTGCTGGCTAGGACTCTGCTGAACTCACCCATATTAAGTGTGACCACAGACCAATCGACCTCAATGAGATTAGAGACGCCCTGCGCAATTTCATCCAAATAAGCCTGCAAGTTCCCTTGGCGAAAGCTGAGCGCGGTCAGGTGCTCTAGCGTTGTTTGTGCTAGGTGGTTCCACTGAACGGTGTCAGCTGTAGTGCTCTCTATATGGCTGTTTTGCTGCATATCTATTGCCCCTGCACAACGGCTTTCTAATCATGGCTTTTGATGCATCAACTTTATAGTAAACTGCCGAGTGCTGCTGATATTGTCTATTGATGCAGAGCAAGCTATCTACAGCTTTTCCAAAATCGGCAAGGATGGCTTTTTATCGGGAAACACAACTCGTTAAAGGTGATTTCTAGATGACGAGTCTATGGAACAACACATGATAAATATTGTTTGTCTTTTTGGAATTTGAGCAAAGTAGAAGATTCTTTTAGCGCGTTTTTAGGAAGAATAAAAGACTCTGTCAGAAGGGTCGGTTTTGTGAGTGATATCTACAATCCGTGAATGTACGGCCTTACGTATACTGCTTTTGTAACCTAGTCTGGATATGGCTTTTCAGCTGTAAGCGGCATCTGCTTTTGCGTGTGATGATTGTGTTTGTGGGGAATGTTGATGTAAGAGTCTCGGCTTGATTTTATGATGCATCTATTTTCCATTCTGGTCGTTGGTAATGATCTCAACGATTTTAAGGAAATTCAAACGCTATTGAGCGATCAGGGCTATCGGTTGCATCACGCTAATGCTCAGCAGGCAACAGCCTCGCTGGAGACATTGCAGATTGATTTGATCTTGCTAGACGCTTCGCTATCTGGAGTTGACGGCGCTGAGATGTGTCGATGCATCCGGGCGATGGCTGGGTGTGAGGCCCTACCAATTGTTGCTGCAACGCCGCTGATAGAAGAGAAGGTGTCGGCTCAGCTTTTGGAAGCGGGTGCTGATGATGTGATTAATCAGCCTATAAACCGTTTGGAGCTGGTGGCTCGGGTACGCTCGATGCTACGTATTCGCCATCAGTATCAGCAGCTGATTGGCTTTAACGATCGGCTGGAGGCAACGGTGCGCCAACGAACCGCTAAGCTACAGACGATGGTTTTTCAAGATTCGCTGACGTTGCTTCCTAGCCGAACGGCTTTGCTGCAAACGGTGACTGAGCGCTCCTTCCCAACCTCTGTGGGGACGCTTCGCGAAGGAGGGGCTTCGCAGCATGAAGCCTCTTCTTTTGCACTGGTGTATCAGGACTGCGATCAGATTAATCGGGTGAATGGATCTTTTGGCTATGCGGTGGGCGATCAGCTGCAGGTGAAAATAGCAGAGCGTTTGCAGCAACATCTTGGTCCTGGTGATTTGTTGGCACGCACCGGAGAAGATGAATTCTGTTTTTTATTGGACAAAATAGACGACGTCAGCGTGGTGGAAACCTTTGTTCAATTGCTACTAAGAAGCTTTCGTCAGCCGTTTTCTGTGGCGCACTGCGATATTTTTATGACGGTGTGCTTAGGGATTGCGTTTAGTCGTGATGCTAAGCAGTCTGTTGCTCAGTATTCTGTTAAAGGTAGGGGAGTGGATAGGGCGAGAGTGGATAAAGTGAGAGTAGATAGTGGGCTCGTCAGTGATACGGATTGGTCTTATTGGTCTGACTCTCGATTATCCAAGAAGCAGCGATCTGAAAAGATTTTGCGGGCAGCCGATACTGCGATGTATCAGGCTAAGCTGCGCGGAAGAGGCTGTTATCAATTTTTTGATCCGCAGATGTATGCGGACATTTTGAGCCGTTTGACGTTAGAAAGTGATTTACAAAGGGCTCTCGACCAGCAGTCGTTTACGCTTCACTATCAACCTATTGTCGAGCTAAAAAGTCAGGCAATCACCGGGTTTGAAGCCTTGGTGCGTTGGCGGCACCCGACGCGGGGAATGGTGTCTCCGGCTGAGTTTATTCCTTGTATGGAAGCTTCTGGGCTGATTGTGCGGCTAGGAATGCAAGTTCTAGAGCAGGCCTGCCATCAGCTGTATCGCTGGCAACAGCGGGGATTCTCTTGGCTGACGATGAGTGTAAATTTGTCGGTGCGTCAGTTTGCTTGCCCAATGCTGTTAGCTGATGTGGACCGGATACTTGCGCAAACTCGAATTGATCCTGGTGCGCTGAAGTTGGAGATTACGGAAAGTGCGATTATGGGTAATGCTGAGATGGCGGTTATCCTAATAGAGGAGCTGCGATCGCGCGGCATTCAAATCAGTATTGACGACTTTGGCACAGGCTATTCATCGCTAGGCTATCTCCATCGTTTCCCTGTCGATAATCTTAAGATCGACAGATCTTTTGTGCAGATGTTGAGCGGCGGCCACGGCAGCAGTGCCCCCATTGGTAATCGCGACTATCACGTGGTCGATACGATTGTTGCGCTGAGTCAGCAGCTGAATTTGTCTGTTATTGCAGAAGGCATTGAAACGCAGCAACAGCTGCTGTGGCTACAGCAGCTGGGCTGTCAGTTTGGCCAGGGGTACTTCTTTTCCAAGCCAATGGCTGCGGCTGACATAGAAAAGACCCATCTTCTGAAGGCCTTTACTCCGCAAGACCGCGTAGCCGTCTGAGCAAGTCTCTGGCAGCCTCTTTGCCGAGGCCCTGACGATTTTCGCTGTGCTTCCAGAACTCTTCCCACCAGTCTTCTGGCTCTTGGTGGTTGCCGGTGTATTCGGTAGGGCGGCGGGTACGGCCATCGGTTACCAGGCTGCCAACGTAGTCGGCATCGTCGTAGATACGCTTTATTTGTTCATCAATTTCGGTGAGATCTTCAGCGGAGACATTGTCGTTGTCTGTTGCCTTGTAGAACTGAACGGTAACGCGATTGGGGAAGGTAGGGTCGCGCTCAATATCTAAGTTATCGATTTCGGTGAAGGGCCCTTCGACCTCGCCATGGCCGATAACAGCGGCTTCTACATTACTGCGGGCGCTCTGTGCCATTACGGGGGCGGCAGGGGCAGATTCTGCCATGACTGAGAGATCTGCGGCAGCGCCGAAGTTACCAAAGGCTTCTTTTTGTTTTAGCGGTACCTGAATAAGCATCACCATGTTGAGGCCTTCTTTTTCAGAGACTTCGACGGGTGGGAGTTCTACCGCGTTGCCACTGTTTTCGCTTTGTTCTGCTCGAAAGTCGCTAATCCGTTTGCCGGTGAGGCTAGCGCGTTCACCGTCTTTGTTGAAAAATAGCCTCTGACCCCAGGTGCGTCCGGTGTCGAACCCATCGCGCTGATTGTCGATAATCGTTGTGCTGGTGCCTTCACGGGTGGCCAGAATCGTGAGGACGGCGGGATCGCCAGGGTAGGACTGGTAGTTGAACAAGACGGGGTTGAAAGTGGCTTCGCCGTTTTGCGGGATGGGGAGGAAAGCGGCCTGGGCGCTGACGAGAACGTGGGAGTCGCGCTCAGCGAGGAGAGAGTTTTTGTCGCCCGCCCAAGAGTCTGGCTTGGAGAGGTAGGTGCGCAAGTCTTCTAGGACGTCTGCAAGCAGTGTGGGTTCTGTGTCTTCACCCTTTACGTTGCCGGTGAGGATGGAGAGCCGCTGCATGGGCACATCGGCTGTGAGGTCGGAGAAGTTTGGGTAGCGGATGACGGGCATGAGGTGGAGGCTCGCTTCGCCGGAGCGAGGGTCGCGGTGCTCGACCTGGATGGTCAAGTCGCTGAAGAAGGGGCCGACGCTGGAGTTATCGTAGCGGCCAGTGTCTTCCCAGGTGACGTCCATGATTTGCAGGTTGCGTTCGGCGGCGAGGCGCTGAGCTTCGGGGTCGCGCAGCATGGATTTGGTGCGTTCGATCACCTGACCGTATTGCTGGTATTCGGTGATGTCGGCAATCAAGGGTGGGGCCTCGCGTTCGGGGGTGGGGGATGGGGGTGTGGACGCTGGCGGGATGGCACTTTCAGTTGGTTCGGTGGATTCGGTAGGGTTGATTCCCCAGGATTGGGCGAGGACGGTGCGACCAGAGCCTATGGTGACACCGACCAGCCCGCCGGCGATGAGAGACAAGGCTAGGAGTTTACCGGAGGTGGTCTTTTTCATGGTGGGTTTAAGGGTGCATAAATGTTCTTACCCCTAAGGTAAGCCGCGTTCGGGATGGAATTGAGCTGGTTTCTAAAAGTGAAACGTCTAGCTATCGACGGTCTCCAACGTCGCTGGTGGGTTAGGCAGTTTTAATGTGATGAGTTCGGCGAGGAGAACGAAGAGGGTGGAGACCCAGAGGCAGCCAATGAGACCATACAGCTGGAAGATGAGGCCGGAGCAGATGGTCCCCAGTAGGCGTCCGCCGGAGTTGGCCATATAGTAGAAACCGACGTTGATGGCGACTTTGTCGTCTTCGGTGTAGGCGAGTTCTAAGTAGGAGTGGACGGCGGAGGTGAAGGCGAAGATGACGCCGAAGATGAGGAGGCCGATGATGATGGTGTAGTTGGCGGGGAGGCTGGTGCGAAGGGTGAGTGCGATCGCCGCTGGAATCCCAATCAAAATCCCAGTCCAAAAGCGAATAGTTCCTGCTTGCGGTGGTTTGCCTGAGCCAAACTGTCGTAGCAGTGTAGGCGCGAGGGACTGCACTAAGCCATAGCCAATAACCCAAATAGCAAGAAAGCCACCCACCTGTTCAAAGGACCAGTTCAGAACGCTATAGAGAAAAACGGGCAGACCCACAACAAACCACACGTCGCGTGCACCGAAAAGGAAAAAGCGTGCACCAGAGAGGATGTTGATTTCAGGGCTTTTGGAAAAGAGCTGACGGAATTTTAT